>NZ_NXLN01000035.1:0-19039 GCF_003364135.1 Helicobacter sp. MIT 01-3238 | reverse complement strand
AAAAAAAAAAAATGTAAATTTACAAGAAGTGCTTTTTTGGATATTTCGCTTTTTGCAAAAGCTCACAATATGACAAATCCGCATTGAGATATTTCGCTTTCGTAATGTGCGTTATCATACTTAAGCGAGAGAGAAATATTCAAAAGGCGTTTTACAAAATCTAAGCAGATTTGCACACGCTAAAAATTACCCCACATATAAAGCACAATACAAGCATATACACAAATTTTTGATAAAATCCGTTATTTTATTTTGCACGGATAAAAGCGTAAAGTCAAAGCATAAAGCCAAGTGCAAAAACAAAACACAAAGCAAAATCAAAGCACGCAAAGCAAGGCACAAACCAAAAATACCAAATTACCACAGCGACAAATCAGCACAACACCAAAGGAAGCACAATGCCAACCCTACACCTAGACTTCACAAAACAAGACTTCAGCTACCCCATACACATAGCCCCCCTGCGCGAGCATCTGCGCGACACACTTACCACGCTAAAGCCCACCAAAATCCTGCTTATCACAAATGAGCTGATAAAGTCCATCTACTTGCCCTATCTGCAAGAATCGCTAAAAAAACACACCACAAAAGGTGGCAATGATTTTGAGATTTTGACTTACTGCGTAGAGGACGGCGAAGTGCACAAAAATATGTCTAGCATCGAGGGGATTTTGGACTTTGCCTTTGCAAACAAGCTAGATAGAAAGTCGCTTATGATTTCGCTAGGTGGCGGGATAGTAAGCGACATAGTGGGCTTTGCAAGCGGAATCTATGAGCGCGGAATCAGCTTTGTGAGTATCCCCACGACTTTGCTAGCCCAAGTAGATGCCTCTGTGGGTGGCAAATGCGGGATAAACAACGCTTATGGTAAAAATCTAGTGGGGCTTTTTCATCAGCCAAAGGCGGTGTTTGTCGATACGCACTTTTTGCGCTCACTGCCCGTGCGTGAGCTACGCGCAGGCATAGCCGAGATGATAAAAATCGCCGTGTGCTTTGAGGAAAAAGCGTTTGAGGATTTAGAATGCTTGGAGGTATCGGGCTATATAAATGCACTAGATTTCCTAGATAGCCTAGCCCCGCATATCAAAAAAGCCATAGAGCTAAAATCTGCAGTCGTCCAAAAAGACGAAAAAGAAGCGGGAATCCGCGCGGGGCTAAACTACGGACATACTTTCGGGCACGCTATCGAAAACCTCACGCACTATACGAAGTTTTTGCACGGCGAGGCAGTGGCTATGGGTATGCGTATGGCAAACGCGCTCGCACTAAAGCTAGGCAATCTCTCACACGAGCAAGTGCAGCGCATAGATAGTGCGCTAAGCAAGTTTGGGCTAGACTTTGACTACAAAATCGATAGTGTAGAGGAGTTTTATGAAAAGCTGTTTTTGGACAAAAAATCAAAGGGCGGGAAAATCACGCTTGTCCTGCCACGCGGAATCGGCGGCGTGGATATACGAGATGATATAGATAGAGAGCTGATTTTGGAGACTTTGAGGGAGTTTGGGTAAGTTTTTGTGGGATTTTTGGTATTTTTGTGGGTGGGTTTTGTCATTGCTAGCAAGTCGCAAAACTTGCGTGGCAAAACAAGCGAAGCGAAGTTTCTTTAGTAAAACAAGCGAAGCGTAGTTTCTTTAGAAAACAAGCGTAGCGCAGTTTCTTTAGAAAAATTGTGGCAATCTATGCCACCACCGTCATTGCGAGCGAACGAAGTGAGCGTGGCAATCCACAAGAAACATTAGCGAACATTATAGATTGCCACGAATTTGCTACGCAAAACAAACGAAGTGAAGTTTCTTTAGTAATCCAAAATCAAACACGATTGACGCAGAAAATAGATTGCCACGACTTGACTTCGTCAAGTCTCGCGATGACGGATAAAGACATAGATTGCCACGCTCGCTTTGCTCGCTCGCAATGACGAAGTAGCATTTGGGTTACTAAAGAAACTTCGCTTCGCTCACTTTCTCGCAAATGACGGGAATCAATCCGCCTCCAAAAAATCACAAACCCCGCAAAAATTCTAAAAATCCCTCCAAAAATCCCCCCTACCAGCTAAAGCCGCCGCCGATTTTGACATTTAGATAGCTTGGGAGTTGTAGATTTTTAGATATTTGTGGGATACTCGTTAGGTTTAGATTGCTTTGCACAGCAATGTCTAAAAATCCTAGTATATTGATACCGCCCGTTAGGATTACGCCCTCTTTTGTCGTGTCGCGGAAGTCATACATACTGCCAAATCGCAAATCCACATACTTAAAGTCAAACATCACGCCCCCACCTATCATCTGTGAGTATGGGCGCACGGTGGAAAGCGTTTGGTTTGCTAGCAAGTCCGCATCTAGCGCAAATACTATGCGCTCTTTCCACAAAGAGTAGCTTACCCCCGCCCTTACTTGTCGATTTAGCTCGATAGTTTTTTTGTTTGTTTTGATTTTGGGTGCGTTTAGATTTTTGCCTACCAAGCCAAAGATTAGGTTTTTGGAAAATGTCGGCACATAGACAAGCCCCACATCCACGCCCCAAGTAGAAGTCTGCACGATGTCTTTGGAGTTGAAGCTGATAGCTTTGCCTATGCTATCATAGCTACCGCTAGCTTCTAGGATATAGCCCGCTGCGTGGATATATTTGCCAGCTAGCCCAAGCCCAAATGTCCCAGCTCTGCTATGCCACGCATATCCATAGCCGATAGGTAGCTCGCCAAACGCAATCGCATTTGAGGTTATGTGATGATTTCCTGTGAGGATTGATGAGTCATTATATTTTGTTTCATCTGATTTGTCTATCGTTACACCACCGCTGCCCACACTTATGCCATAGTAGTCGCTACCTGATTTTATGATGATTTGATTGTGTGTTTTGTCTATGTCGGCGTGGGCATTAGCATACGCACTAGCAAGTAGCCCTAGCGAGATTCCCCAATTGTTGTCCTTGCCACTATAAGTGATGATAAGCCCATTTTGCGTGGATACATTTAAATCATTTTGCGCTATTATGCCATTTATGGTTTCCATATCTTTTAGAAATGTATTTAGCGTAGAGCTAGAGCCAGCTTTAAGTGTGATTCCGCCCATTTTGCTAAGTAGCCCTGTTATGTCGATATTCTCTCCGCTTCCTACTTGCTCTAGCGCACCTTTTAGATTTTCGGGAGTAAGCCCGCTTACGATGCCAGCTAGTATGCCTAGCCCACTATCAGGGTGTGTGCCCTCTGTCTTTTTGATAGCGGCTTCCAAATCCTTTTTTACCCCCTCAAAATCACTAGATGACATTTTTTGCAAAGCTTCATCTACACTGCTAGGATTCTCTCCTCCTCCGTGTTTTTTTAGATATTCTGTCAAATCACTATCTGTTACGGTATCACTACTTCCTTTGCCTAGTAGATTTCTCACCACATCGCCAAACGCTCCACTTAATTGCAAATTTTTGCTATTTGCTTGTGGGGCGACATTTTGCGGAGTAGCACTTCTACCACTTACAACAGGCTGGCTACCCCCCCCCCTACTGTTATTTGTAGCAGTGCCTTTAAATAGCCCATCTAGCTCCTTATACATTTCCTCAATATTGTTTCTATCTATGTTTGTAGCAGCTAGCAAGTTTGTCTCTTTATACTCCGCACCGAAGCTATACCCGAAGCTAGATTTATTTACGATTCCTAGTAGGGCTGGGTTGTAGTAGAGAGTCCATTGGGACTGCTTGAGCGCGACACCTGCGCCACCCATACCAGCAGAGACATTGCCCACCCCGCCAAACTCTAGGGCAAAAAGCGCGTTTGCTAGCAAAGCAGGTGCTAGAAGCAGTGCACTAGATTTTGCTTTTTTTGATTTTGTGATTTGTCGTAATATTTCGTTAAGTTTGTTGTGTTTCATTTTTGCTCCTTTTTAGGGGATTTGTTTTGTATTTGTTTGGCTTATTGAAATCTAATTGTCTTCCAAAGTAGCACTAAAAATGCTATAAGCGATTCCCAAAAATGCCAAAAAAATTGAGCCAAAGACATAATATTCCATTATTTCTCCTTTTTTCTTTTGTAAATATCTTTTATGATATTTCTCATTTTGGCATTGAGAAATATCGCAAGTGCGGCAAACACTAGCGCAGTAATCAAGGCGGATATTACCAGCCACATTTCAGCTTTGTTGTAGTTTGTGGCTATCCAGCCAGAGAGTGCCAAAAAAGTGGCAACAACAATCCCAAAACAAAACTTAAAATATCCTAAGTCCTCTTTTAGTCCGTCTAATTTAGGCATCACTATCCTTTATACTTTGTGCAAATTATAACAAACACAAACAAAAAAAATGCCAAAAACTTGGGAAATATCGGGGAAATATTGGCAAATCTTAGGTGTTTTGTGTGGATTTTGCTTTTCTTTAAGCTCCCTCCGCAAGGGAGGGGGCTTAAAGAAGTTTTCACACAAATCAAAGTATTTGTCTTGCTTAAGCGCAAGCAAAATATCTATTCTATTTAAGTTTTTTGCACTATCTGCAAAACGGATTTTCAAAAAACCACCTAAAATAAAGCCTTTAGCCTACTTCCTGCAAGCATTTATCTGCATAGAGTGCGCTTTTAGCTCGGGCTCTTTTTCGACACGATTTTGCGGGATTTGCCCAAATGTCTGGCTTGCTTTGGCACAATCCCCGAGCTTATAATACCCCCACGCAAGCGAGTCAATGTAGGAAATCGAGTATGGCTCAACAAGCAGTGCTTCTTTGACATATTCGATTCCCTTTTTTATGTCTATGTCAAAATCTATCATCAAATATCCGCAGAAATTATAAAAAAACGCATCTTGATTGGTGGGCTTTTGCTTGTTTGATTGGAGTTCTTTTTTGCGCTCTTTGATAGACTTTTCTAGCTTTTTGATTGCCTCTATGGCGGATTCTTTTGCTATCTCACCCTCTCCTAGTCCATATATCGCCTCTAGTGCCAAAAATCTAGGATTTTTGCTTTGGGCGTAGATTTGGGCACTCAAATCACGCGCTTTTTCAAAATCCCCTTGCATCACATACAAATCTAGCAAAAGCCCTTGGTCAAATGGGAAACTTTGGGCTATGCCTTGTGCTTCTTGGTATTGCTTGAGTGCGACTAGGACACGCATATAGTTTGTGGCATTGGGAATGGTGGGGGATTTTTGGTAGATTTTCTCAAACACCGCCTTTGCCATATTTAGCGCATTTGAGTCGACATAAAAGCTCAACGCCTCCTCGCAAAACAAATCCTCGCATCCCTCGCTTAGCAAATGCTCGCTTAAAACCCCCAACGCTTTTTGGGTTTTTTCTTGGGATAGAAATATGACTAAAATCTTTTTTAGCACTTCTGGGTTTTTGGTTTTCTCATACAGCTCCTCAAAGAGGCTTAGGGCTTTTGGCAGCTGTTTTTGGAGCATATATAGATTTGCTAGGACATCATTTAGTGCGTCTGTATCTTCTAGCTTTTTGACTTTTTCTAGGGCGATGATTGCTTTGTCCATCTGTCCATTTTGCACAAAAGCATCGGCCAAAATCTTATTGATGATGACATCGTTTTCATCACCACTTTGCTCTACATAGAGATTTGCTAGGCTAAAGGCGGTTTGTATATCGCCTTTGCCAAGTGCGGCTTGGGCAGCTAGCTTGGCATAGTAGGGCTCTTTTGTCTTGTCATACAAAAGCAAAAAATTCTCTAAAGACTCGGCAAAATTACTATGATACAAATCATCAGCCCCCTGCAAAAGTAGCAAATCCATACTAGAATCTGCAATCTTAGGCAGAGTGAAATTCTCGCCAAAATCCTCGCTAGGAAGCGCGGTTTCTAAGTCGTTATAAGGCTGTCTTAGGGTGATTTGAGCGGTCGTGGTTTTGGAGTCTTGTATAGAGGAGGCAAAGGCGGATTCTTCATCGGTAGTTTTTGTTTTTTTAGGCGGTGTGGCTTCATTTGGTGTGGATTTTGTTGTGTTTGCTGTCGCGTCTTTTTGTGCGTTTTTTGTGCTGGTAGGCTCTGCTAGCACACCACAGATACAGACACAAGACATAGCGCAAGAGAAGGCAAATCTTGCAAGGGCGCACTTCGCGCCTTTTGCACTGCCTTTGCTATATTTTGGGATTTGTGTGCTTTGTGAGTGTGTTTTCACCTTGATTCCTTAAGAAATGGATAATAAAATTCTCTTGTGATTTTTCGCGCAAAATCTCACTTCATAGCGCAATCTTTTGTGTCTATGAGAGAATCTACGCTATTAGCAGGATTTCTTACCCCCCTACACAAAGCAAAAAGCTCTCCCAAATCCTCGCACTTCTTGCCCCTCATTTTATCCCAAAAAGGAAAATCTACGCATTGCTTTGGGCGAAGCGGATAGATTTGGCAGGATTTTTTCACTTCATCAAAAAACACGCACGCAAAGCCATTTTCATATCGCTTCTCAATAAGTGAGAATCGATACCCAACCTTTATCAAATATTTCCTAGCAAAATCCTCTAGTGAAAGGTGCAAAAAATCTGCAATCGCTTCTGCTTGGCTTAGGCTAAGAAATATATATCCACTCTCGCCCACACAACATTTGCCACCGCATTCTTTGCACGCACTTGGCACAAACTCAAAGCTAAAATCTTTGGTTGCGATTTTTGTTTGACTACAACTTTTTGCTTTGACAAAATTTTTGCCAAAATCTTGTGCCTTGCCAAAATCAAATTCCCGCACTTCGCCAACATTTTTAGCATTTGAATCGCTACTTTGTGAAGTCATTTTGTCTTCTCCAAAATCAATCATTGCTTTGCTTTTAAGAGGACTTAGACTCTGCGCTATGAGTGATTCCGTATTTGTCTAGCACTTCAATCGTGCGTGAGATGAGAGAAGCACTATCAATGCCTAAGTGCTTTTCTATATCAGCTACACTGCCGTGCGGGACAAATCCACAATCTAGCTCAAAGCTAACGATAGGCTTGCATACGCCACACTCATTTAGTAGTTCACTTATCGCGCTTGCTACGCCCCCTTGCTTGTAGCTATCACTAAACACAAACGCGATAGAATGCTCCTCAACAATGTGTATAATCTCTCTATCAAGTGGTTTGACAAAGCGCAAATCCACCAAGCTAGGAGCAAAACCTAGAAGTTCTAGTTCTCTTTGCACTAAGTGCGCCCTGCCTACACCATTTCCATAGCCGATAAGTAGGATTTCTTTGCCCTGCTTTAGCACTTCGCATTTGCCCATAGCAAACGCACTAGGTGGATAAGAGACTGATTCTAGCGTATCTAGCACAAAGCTACCACGAGGATAGCGATACGCACAAGGGGATTTGCTAAAGCCATAAGCAAAATTTACTGCTTCAATGAGGGTGGCATTATCACGCGGAGCAAAAAGCGTGAAGTTTGGGATTATCCGCAAATATGCAATGTCAAAAAGCCCTTGATGAGTTTCGCCATCTTCGCCTACGATTCCCGCTCTATCTATGCTAAATCTCACAGGCAAGGCTAAAATCCCCACATCGTGGATAATCTGGTCAAATGCTCTTTGTAAAAATGTCGAGTAAATGCTTACAAAAGGGATAAACCCCTCTTTTGCCATTGCTGCCATAGAGGTTACGCAGTGCTGCTCGGCAATCCCCGCATCCCAAAATCTATCAGGGTATAAATCCATAAGTTTGCCTAGTCCCACACCCCCGGGCATAGCAGCAGTGATTCCTACGACTTTTTTATCACTTTTTGCTAGCTCAAAAAGTGTGTTAGAATACACTTCTGTGGGTGGCTTTAGCTGACTTGGTTTTTTTAGCGGTAAGCCCGTCTCTAAGTCAAATGCACCCACTCCGTGCCATTTCTCATAAGGTCCCTCTGCGATTTTGTAGCCCTTGCCTTTTATGGTTTGGACGTGCACAACTACGGGTCGCTCCATTTCTCGCGCTCTTTTTAGGCAAAACACAAGCTCTTCTAGCTTATGTCCATCGATTGGTCCTATGTAGCTAATCCCCATTTCCTCAAACAAAATCCCCGGGGTAATTAGCTTAAAACTCTCCTCTACACGCTTTGCTAGATAGCTAGCAGAATCAGGCATTTTCTCCAAAAACTTCTTAGTAAAATTGCGAAATGACTGATACATAGGGTGAGAAATGAGATGGGATAAATGCTTACTAATCGCGCCAATGGGGCGAGCGATACTCATTTCATTGTCATTTAGGATTATTACCATTGGGTATTTTCTATCGCCTAGCTCATTTAGTGCTTCATAAGTCAGCCCCGCACTCATACTGCCATCGCCTATAAGCACCACAGGCAAGCCGTTTTTGCCCTCTAGCTTGTAAGCCTTTGCCACACCCACACCTAGCGAAATCGAAGTAGAGCTATGCCCAGCGATGAAATAATCCGCATCTGATTCTTTAGGGTTGCAAAATCCGCTAATCCCACCAAAGCACCTAAGTGTATCAAACTCCTCAAACCGCCCGCTTAGAAGTTTGTGCGCGTAGGCTTGATGAGAAACATCAAAAATAAATGGATTGTGCTTTTTGCCAAACACATAGTGCATAGCCACGATAATATCCACCGCACCCAAAGAAGAGCTTAGATGCCCTCCATTGTGGCTTACCACTTCTAAAATCCTATTTCGCAAAATCTCTGCAAGCTCGTATAGCTCGGCTATGTCCATATATTCTATGGGTTTTTTAGGAAGTTTATATTGTGTCTTGTTTGTGTGGCTACTAGGCATTTTTGGATTCTTTCTAGGCTAGGTTTTGGTGTTTGTGGTATTTGCAGTTAGTCTTTTAGATTTTCTAGCACGGATTGCTTCAAAGTCTTGTAGCGATTTGAGATAGTGCCATCGATGATTCCCCCACCATTATCGATTATCACGCCACCTTTTGTGATTGCATTATCTGCTTGTATTTTTAGCTTTGGATAGTCTTGCAAGGCTTCTTGTAGCTCTTTTAAATCCTGCGGATTTACTCGCAGATGAATATCTGTGGCATTGGCAATAGAGCCCAAAAGCTCCTTTGCTAGCGCAGTTGCTACCGCGCTAGAATCTTTATCGACTTCCTTTGCTACGACTTCTTTGGCAATGTCTACGGCTATGCCACTTAGCTCTTTTTCTAGCTCACGCAGATGGGTTTCAGAGTTTTTCATCGCATTCCCAAGCGTGATAGCAGAATCAATAAGAGAGGTTTTTTCTTTTTGGATTTCATCTTGGAATTGTGTTTTTATTTTTTCCTCGCCATCTCGTAGCCCGTCTTTGTATGCGTCATTTCGAGCGGTAGTGATTTGGGCTTCCATTTCTTGCTGTTGTTTTTCAAACTGAAGTTGAAGTTTGACAAGCGAAGTGGATAGCTCATCGATTTTGCCTAGCAATTTTTCTATCAACTCTTTCTCCAACGGGTCATCTTTTGGGATTTGCGGGATTTGCTCCTCAATGATAGATTCTTTTGTGGAATCTGGCTCATCAATCACAATAGGGCTAAACTCATAGCGCGTGATTTTGTGCTTGCTAGCACGGTCTTTTGCGATAAGGTTTTCTTCGCCAAAACTAGACAAGGACATCGTCATCTCCACCTACTTGGATTACGCCTTGTTCGCTAAGGGTTTGGACTACTTCGACAATTTTGCGCTGTGCAGCTTCGACATCACGCATTCTAACCGCACCCAAGAACTGCATTTCCTCGACAAACTGCTCGCTAGCACGCGATGACATTTGCTCTAGGAATTTTTGCTTTAGCATATCTGGGGCGGACTTTAGAGCCATAGTGAGGTCTTTTTTGTCCGCGACTTTTAGAATCTCTCTAATAGCATTTTTATCAAGTCCGATAATGTCTTCAAATGTAAACATCATTTCTTTGATTTCACTTGCTAGCTGCTCATCAATTTGCTCAATATATGCTAGCGTGGCTTTTGCTGCTTTTTGCCCTAGTCGGTTAAACATTTCGGCAACGGCGCGAGGTCCGCCTACTTCGACTTTGTAGCTTGTGAGTGATTCTAGTTTGTTTTCTAGCACGGTGGATACCCTTTTTACGACATTTGGCGATATATCGCCTAGATTTGCCATACGAATGGCGATTTCTGCGCGTGTATTGTCATCGCTAAACTGCCCCAAAGTCTCTGCTGCACTTGTGGCATCCATATGAGCCAATATAAGTGCGATAGTTTGAGGGTGTTCGTTGACAATAAAGTCTGCAAGCTGCTGCGGGCGGACTTTTGAGAGATAAGCGAAGTTTTTGGCAGACTGCATAGTCTTAGCCAGCTTATCCATAATCCGCTTGGCTTCTTCTGGTCCCAATGCTTTTGTAAGCAAATCTCGTGCGTAATCCAAACCACCTGTATTGATATATTGATTTGATTGAAATATCGCATAAAATTCCTCAATAACTGCGCCACCTATGGCTTTATCTGTGCCTTTTAGCTGCATAATCTGTCGCGAAATTTCTGTGATTCCATCAATATCAAGATTTTTGAAAATCTCGCTAGTGAGTTCCTCGCCCACCTGAATAAGCAAAATGGCGATTTTTTCACTCATTGAGAGTTCATCATATTGCGCCCTTTGTCGTTGGTTTAGTGCCATTTTGTCTCCTTAAGATTTTTGCTTTTTTGTTTTTGTCGTGCTTGGCTAGAATCTAAATCGGCTATTTTAGACAAATTAGATTCTAGCTAAAATCTAGCTTGTGCGCTCTGTGGGTGTGCCTATCTCATCGTGGATAAGTTTTTGGAAAAGAGAAGCAACTTCTTCGGGCTTTTCTTGGATAAGAGCGCGGATTTTTTCTAGCAATACTTCGTATTTGACTTCATCTTCGCTAAATCCTGCGCCACTAAGCCCAAGCTGGTCTTCTATGCGCTTTTTCATATCGCCAAAGCGCGAAGTAAGCTCATCATCATCATCATCGACTTCAAATAGCGACTCGACTTTGTCCTCCTCTGCATCTTGCATTTCTAGCATTCTCTCTGCAAATGGAGCGATGACTTTCTTGTAGAATATGAAAATAATCACAGCGATGATGACATATTTTAGCAACGGAATGTATTGCGCAATAAGTGCGGTAGCTTTTTCTACAAAAGTTTGTGGGGCTTTTAGCCGCTCATTTTTAGAAAAATCCCAATCAGAAACCGTTACAGAATCCCCTCTATTTGCATTATAGCCGATAGCATCTTGGACTTGTTTTTCTAGCTTTGCTATGCGCTCTGGGGTAAAAGGCACATATTCTAGCACTTCATCGCCATTTTCATTCGTAGTGAGCTGCTGCTCGCCATTTATCAGCACAGAAGCAGTCATACGAATAGGCTCACCGGGCGAAAACTTCGTCTTTATGGTTTCATTGCCTATTTCGTTATTTACGATTGTTTCGCTTTCATCTTCTTTTGTGAGTCCATTTTCATTATCCAAATCCTGCACAGGTCCTATGTTTGATTCTACGCCCGGGATTCCACCTATGCGCTTCTCTCCCGGTCCTACTTTGTGCTTTTCGTAGTCCCTCTGTGCGCGTGGGAGGACTTGGGTAGGGTCAAAAGTCTGCTTTACAGATTCTCTCTGGCTAAAGTCATATTGCAAATGCACGATAGCCACCACCTTGCTAGCACCACCTGCAAGCGGACTTAGCAAGCGCACAATATCATCTGCCTTTTTTTGCTCCTCTTTATGCACGAAAGCATATTGTTGCTTTAGCACTTCATTTAGCCCAAGTAGTTCATTATCCTCGCCTAGAGGCATACCATTGCTATCTACGATTTTGACATTTTCGGGAGTGAGCTTGGGGATAGCAGCAGATACGAGGTTTTTTATCCCTGTGATTTGAAATGATGAAAGCTGTGCGCCGGGCTTTATCTGCACCATAACTGCGGCTGTGGGTGGCACAGAAGTAGAGACAAAAAGACTTTCTTTTGGATTTGCAATTTGCACGCTTGCTTTAAAAATCGGCTCTAGTGCCTCAATCGTGCGCGTTAGCTCGCCCTCTGTGGCGCGCAAAAACTTCACTTGCTGGGTAAAATCTGTCGCAGCAATGTCATTGGTATCAAAGACTTCAAAGCCTACTTTGGAGGTTTTGGGGATTCCTCGTGCGGCTAGCTCGATACGCTCTTCTGCCACGCGCTCTGCGGGAATCTCAATAACATCATTGCGTGGGATTCTATAAGGAATCTGCTTTTCTTTTAGGTAGTCCAAAATCAGCGCATTATCCGCAGAATCTAGCTTATCAAATAGCACGCCGTATTCGCTTTGGGTTTTTTTGCCCGAAAACACAACCAAAAACACAAAAAACGCGATTAAAATCACTAGCGTAGTGGCAATGACAATGCGCTGTTTTTTGTTGAGTTTGCTATAAATTTTGTGCACACTCTCTAAAAATACTTTTGCATCCACTTGCTATCCTTTTTGTTGTTTTTGCTATTTTATGCTTTTTGCACGCTTGATAATACTCTATCTAGGCACTGCAACACTCGTGTGTTTTGAGAATCTAGTCCGATAGTGATTCTGCAAGCATTCATTTTGTAGCTTGCTAGATTGCGGATAATTATGCCCTCCCTCAAAAGTCGCTCACACACTTCGCTAGAATCTATCTCCTTTGGCAAAACAAAAGTGATAAAATTTGTAAAAGAGGGGATATATTCTATATTTTTAGACACTGCAAAATCCTCATACCGCTTCATTTGATTAAAATTCTCTCTTATGCAGTTTTTTATAAAATCATCATCTTTAAGTGCCTCAATAGCAGCGATAAGGCTAAGAGTAGTGATATTAAAAGGTGGGCGCACTTTGTGCAACACAGCGATAATCTCCGCACTTGCTATGCCATATCCCACGCGCATACCACCTAGTCCATAAGCCTTAGAAAAAGTGCCTAGATAGATAGCATTTGGAAAGCATTGAGTGATTTTTTGCGGAGAGATAGCTTTGGCAGAATCTTTAAAAGAAGCAAACTCTTGATACGCCCCATCAATAAGCACAAGGCTTTGAGAGGATTTGCTTTTAGCACACTCTAAGAACTCATAGACTTGCTTTGCATTTAGGCACTCTCCTAGCGGGTTGTTTGGCACGCATAGGAAAATAATTTCAGGGTTAGGTTCTAGCTTGGCTTCAAATTCGGCTAGATTGTGGAAGTTGCTCTGTGTGCGGAGAATCCTAAAGCCCGCGATTTTGGCATATATCTCATACATAGCAAATGTAACGCCAGACATAAGGACGGCTGGCTTTTGCGTGTTTTCTTGGCTTTTGTGTGTTTCATTCTTGGCTTTGTCTGATTTATCGTGTGCGTTTTCTTTTGCCCTCACGCACATTTCGATGACTTGGTCGCTACCAGAGCCTATGATTAGATTTTCTACTCCCACGCCAAATCGCTGCGCTAATGCTTCTTTTAGTGCTAGCATAGAATCATCAGGGTAGAGATGAGCTTTTTTGGCATTTGCTTGCAGTGCTTCTATCACGCGTGGTGAGCTAGAGAAAGGATTTTCATTGCTAGCTAGCTTGATAATATCACTCTCTTTTAAGCCAAAATTTCGCACCACCTCCTCTATGGGTTTGCCCGCTTGATAAGTGGCGATATGTTCTAGTTCTGTGTTAAAGCGCATTGCCTCACTACCCCTAGATTTTTTTATATAGACTTTGGCAAATCATTTTGCAAAATCTTAATATTAAATCATCTGCCAAAATTACTTGCATTGAAACGAGATGAAAGACTTAAACTCGACATTTTTGCTACTTTGCAAAGGAAGCGTAAAATCATCTAGGCTAGATTCTCTTTTGCTACCTGCATTTGCGCCATTTATGGCATTTGCTCCCATATCGCTTAGCACAGCACTATGATGTCCTTGCAGATTTTGCCGATAGCTATCATCAAAAAACTCCACACGCTCCACGCTACACTTCACGCCAAACCCACCCTCTATGGCACTTTTTTGTTTCTTTATCTCTTGAGATAGATTTGCGTATGCTTCTTTGCTTGAGATAGATAGCTGCTCGCTAGTGATTATAGGCTCAATGCCGTAGTTTGCTAGAGATACCACGCCACTTTTTAGCGCAAGATAATCAATTTCTTTTATCATCGCTTGATAGTTTTTAAACTCTTCTTTGTCAAATTTGCACTCTATCACACCGCGCAAATCTGGCTCTTTATCGGCATTGCCTTGATTTTCATTTTGTAAATCAAACTCCCCTCCATTGCAGTTTTGCTCCTTTCTCACTCGCTCTAGCACACTTGAGAGCGTGCTTTTAATAAGTTGTTTTTCTTGTGCGCTTAGCTCCTTTTTTTGCGCTTTGAAGCCAAATGCACCGACATAAAGTTCAATAGGAAGTTGTTTTTGTGAAGTGAGAGTTTGTGAGAAGTGGGATTTTTCTTTGTTGCCAAGAAAGCTGTCTTTTTGCTCTACCAATCGCACGAAAAACGCTCCACCGACAAAAAGCCCGATTGCCAAAAGCCCAACGATGAAATATTTTGCAAAACCCATCTAAAATCCTTTGCATTCAAAAAATCTTTTGGGAATCTTTGGGTAGAAACCCTGCGAAAAAGCTACGCAAGAATCCGCAAGAATCCAAAACATTAGTTTTTTGGAAAATGTGAAAATTATAGCACAAAGAAATAAAAACATTTGCAAAATATGCACTTTGTGGCAAATTTGTGGTAATTTTTGCCGATATAGAGCGGTTTTAAAAAATCTTTGCAAAATCCTAATAAAAAATTGCATATTTTTTGATTGCACTTGTCTTTTGTGCACTTTGGGGTGTATTTTGGTGTGATTTTGTGCGTTTTTGCAGGCTTTCAAAATTTGCACTTTTTATAAAATCAAGCAAAAGTCTAAGCAAAAAAGCAAGTTTTAGATTTTGGCTAGATTTTAGGAATCCCACCTTGCGTTTCACCACTAAAATCTAAAAGCCTCTTATACAGCACGATACCTGCGCGTTTTATGGCTTGATTTTTATTTGCTTGGGTTTCGCTAAAATTTGCTTCCCATATCACATTGTCTGCACAATCTTTCATCACAGCTTTTAGCTCTATCCTTGTGCTTTTGCTCTCACTTGATAGAGCAGCTTCAATCTCTAGCTTGTAGGTATTTGGCTCATTTGTGATACGCGCAAATTTCGCTACCTCTCCCAAAAACACAGACTTATCGCCTTGCAAAGATTTTTCGCCCCGTGAGTTTATCTCTACTTTTAGCTTTGGCTTTGGTGCATTTGCTTTTTGCAGCTCCTCAAACGCTTCAAAATCCGCCCCCACAAATCCCAAAGCTCGCAAGATAGCGTTAGATTCTCTAGCGTTTTTTAGCTCTTTTTGCAAGGAAGCAAAATCTTTTAGGCTTAGAGTAGCACAAGTTTTTGGCAGAGATTCTAGCCTATCTAGCCCTTGCTCTAGTCGCGCTTTTATCGGCATTGCTATGTCTTTTTTGGCGATAGCGACTTCGACATAGTATGTGCCTTTTGAGTGAGATTTTTGCGTGATTTTTAGATTTTGCAAATCTAGCATTGCCGTGCTAAGAGAGATATTTTGCTCCACACTAGAATCAAAGCTATCATTTATCGCGCTATTTGTTATGTTTATGTTGGATTTTACTTGGGTTTGCACGCTTTGAGCCAAATCATTTGCAGCTTGCGCTTTTGCTTTTGCTAGGCTATCTCCCATTCCTAGTCCATAGAGTGTGTCGCTAGCACTTTTTGGGGTTAGAAACCATTTGGGTGGATTTGCCATAGAGCAACCCCCACTTAGAAAAAGCAACGCCCCAAACACGATAAAAAGCCAAAATTTCTTTAATCCCTTTGCCTGCTTGATTTTGCTTATCATCGCTTCTTTTTTTGTTTGTGGGTGATTTTTATTTTGCATACCAAGTCCTTATTTTGCATTTTGCGTGCTTTTCGCGCTATTGCTTTTATTTTTTTGCTTAGTTATTTTGCCTTGAAGTTGAAGCTTAAAAAGCTGTATTTTACACTATTTTTTCACAAAATCTAAAAATGCTTACAAATTTGTGCCAAGCATTTTTAGATTTTGCTTTATCCTTTGTCCTTGTCCTGCCTTAATTGTCATTGCCTTTGTGGTGGTGCATTATGCCAATCCATACACACCTAGTGTCGCACTTATGACAAAACCTAGCAACATAGTAAGTGTATATTTTTTGCCATTGCGCTTAAAATCACACATTAAAAGCCCCGTAATGTAAGTAATCCCCATAAACACCACAAAGCAAAACGACAGCACGCCAAACCAAAATCCAGCGCGATTAAAATGCAATGCCATAAGATTTGCCAAAAAATCATTACGATAGATAATGATTTCGTTAGGATTAGATTTTGTGATTTCAATGCTATGATTTATCCCACCAAGTATGAAGCTATTTTTATCCCTAGAGTCTTTGATTTGGGTATTAAATGGAATAGCTAGATTTTGGTTTATGTTTTGGGATTGTGCCAAAAGTGTCAAAATCTGCACCCTAGCGGATTCTCTTTGGCTAGGTTTAGATTGTATCCCAAGCGGGAAGTCAAATCCTTGCAAATATGTCCTTTGTAATTCATCTAATACCACCACCTGCCTATCTACTCCACCAAAATACCCAAATATACACACGATTCCCGTGATTTTATACATTAGTGCCAATGGAACAAAAAATAAACTAATATAAATATGCAATGCCAAAAGTTTGGAGCGGTGTTTTTTGACAATATTTTTTAGCTTTTTCATTTTGCGTTGTGTTTTGTCGTTTTTTGCAAATATTTCAAAAGTAGCTAAAACTTCGCACTAAGTGTTGCGCTTATGCTTCTTAGCTTTCCTATTTGGTGTTGTCGCGCTCCTGCTGTTGTGAGGTATCCATAGGAATCATACAATGTATTTGTCGCATTCATAACACTTAGCGAGAGTGTTAGATACTTGCTAAATTCTGCCCTTGCACCAAAATTAAACAGCGCGTAAGGTGCTTGAGAATATCTATGCGTTTCAGAAAAATATATACGAGAATAAAACGATAGAGAGGCATTTAGAAAAATATTTGCTATTTTGCTGCGCCAAATAATCGTATCTATGCTTGCATTTAGGCTAAATTTTGGCAAAAACTGCACTTGCATTCCGCCCAAATTTTGTCCTGTGCGTGGCACGCGTGTGCCTTTGGCATATCTTGCATCAATGTAGGCAAAATTTAGCATAAAAAAGCTATCACGCAAAAAGTATAATTTCCCCTCAAACTCAAATCCGTGCGAGATTTGATTGCCTAGATTTCCTATCGCGCTAAGAGGTGGATTGTCATTGATTAGCACATTCCATTGTTGATTTTTCGTATAGAGTAAAAAATAATCCGCATTTATGTAGATTCTATCTTGCCAAAAAAATCCCTTATAGCCGATTTCTGCGGTGTAGTTTGTCTCTGGCTTAAAATAATTGCTATAACCTTGAGAAAAAATCGCATTTGGAAATCCACCTGTTTTAAACCCACGCGAAGTAGAAATGTAAAATTTATGGTCATTAAAGAGATTGTATGAAAGCGCACCCCTTAGGCTGTAATTGTGAAAATCTACCTTGCTAGAGAAGCTATTTACGCTATTGGTGCTTGCCACGCCTTTTGTGTAGTTTATGTGGTTATTGTTGTATTGGTAGCGCACACCTAGACTTATCTCAAAGTTTGTTGGCAAAATGATTTTGTGGTCGCTAAAAAATGCTAGCGCAAAGTTTTTGAGCGCGTTATTATCGCCTAGCCTAGTGCTATCTTTGACAAAATGATGCCTAAAATCACTATATTGAAAAAACGCCCCATAAAGAGAGGTTGAGTTATTTGCATAAGTTTTGGTGATTTTTAGCTCATCGCTAAACTGCATTTGGTTTTCTTCCCAAGTGCTACCAAAGTTTGTGATTGGCATTTGTCTATCTTGCACGCTAAAGACATTTCTTAGATTGATATTTTCGCTTTGGTAGCCTGCCTTTAGGGCGTAGGTTTGGATATTGCGATAAATACTTGGCACACCATAAGTGCCAAAATTATGCGTAAGATTATCTTTGTTTGTTAGCTCACTATCGCTTAGGTAGAAAAAGTCGTGATTTGTGCTTTTGTCAAAAAAATAATCTAACCCCGCATAATATTTGCCATCATCATAAGAAAACGAAGCACGAGCTAGATTTGAGCTAGAAGTATCGGCTTTTGCCCCTGTTTGCGAGTCTTTTAGTTGTCCCAAAAAATCGCTATGCTTAAAACTTAGCTTGGCATATAATTTGTCCTTTATGATACTCCCGCTTGCACTGCCCATAACGGTTCTATCAAGATTGCCAAAAGTTGTGCTTAGTGTTGCTTTGGTTTTGTTGCTAATGAAGTTTGAATTTATTGATATGATTCCTGCTTGGGCATTTTCGCCATAGAGTGTGCCACTCATTCCTCTAAAAATTTCGACATTTTCTACATCTAGCAACTCTTGATTGATAAAGAAAATATCTTGTGGGACACCATCGACATATAGCCGCATACTAGGACTATAATAATAGCTTGTATGCAATCCCCTAAAAGTGATACTTGGATACGCACTACCGCCTGAATTTGTGATATAAAGTCCAGAGAACACTTGGCTTAAATCTTTTGAATTTTGGATATTTAGCTTTTGGAGTGCTTCCCCGCTCACAGAAGCGATATTGTCATTTTCATCAAAAATCTCTCTTTGAGATTTTGCCGTGCCATAAGTGATTACTCTTTCTAAAATGTGCGTTTCTATGTCGTCATTTTTTAAGTCGTTTTTGAGCACTTTTGTGAAGTCATCGCTAAGGTGTGGATTTTGTAGATTGTAGCTTGTGTCATTGGTAGTTTGCCCTAGAGCAGAATCTGCCAAATCTGCTTCTTTATCTACTTCTTTTGTGGAATCATTCTTAGCTGAATCCCTTTTGGCAGAATTATTTTTTGCAGAATCGTTTTTAGGATTTTGGGTAGAATCCTGCATAAAATCTTGCTTAGATTTTTGCGAGGCAGAATTAGCTAGATAAAGTTTGTTAGGTTTTTGGGTAGAGGGAGTTTGCAATCTTGCGTTGATTTTTGTGGGGATTAGAGAATTATCGGCCCCCCCCCCCCCCGGCTCTTTTTGATTGGTGACTGGTGCATTTCATGTAGTGGGGGTAGATCGCGGGCGTAATATGATAGAAAGATATGTGGATGTTGCGTTTGG
>NZ_NXLN01000034.1:0-20781 GCF_003364135.1 Helicobacter sp. MIT 01-3238 | reverse complement strand
CGACCTAAACTTCTCTCATCTCTCTGCTGGGCTTGGCACTGCTTTGCACGATATGGGAAATGGATTTCGCGTAAGCCCTGATATAGCTACGAGCTATGGGGCGTCCCTATGGCGTATCATCACGATGAGCTATATGAGGCGAGCGGTGATGACCCAAAACGCACTAGACTCACTGATGAAAAAGAACTTTAGAAGTGATTTGAGCAAATACGCCCAAAAAGACAAAGAGATATTTCTAAACCGCGCACGAAACCAAAGAGATGTAAACAACCCCGCTAGGCTAAATCGCTACTCCCCTGCTATGCGCAAAGCGATGAAGCAAGATAAAAGCACGAAGCGAAAATCTAGGACAGATAAGGCATTTCTAGACTATGGTGGAAACAAAAACCACATAGCCTTTGTCCTACCCTATGCGGCGCACTCCTATGCCGAGCTAGGCGTAGCTAGTGCCACAGAGTGGGCAGGAGGAATGATAGGTGGCGTGCAAAGACAGCTAGGGGACGGAATACTAGGTGGCTATCTAGGCTATGAATACGCTTATGTCGATGCAGAGCTACTACGAAGCCAAGCTACCGTGCATAACAACTCCTTAAACATAGGCGCGACTTACTTCCAAAGCTTTGCCTTTGAAAATAAGCCACAAGAAGCATATATCAAGCTAAATGCAAGAGCTGGGCTAGATATGCCTATATTTGAAGCGCAAAGCCCACTGCCAAATATCAAATTTAAGCTAGAGACAAACACGCCTGATTCTGCTATACCGCTGATATGGAGTGCTGGAGCTAGCTTAAGAAGTGGGATAAACTTCTATCAGCTAAAATACAATAGCTACATAGCCCCCGAGCTAGGAGTGAGCTATGATGTGCTAAGCCCACTAGATATGAAGCTACAAAAAGCAAAATACAAGCTCGGTGGGAATGAATACTACCCTATGCAAATGTGGCATCTCCCTCAAGTATCCGCAAGTGTGAAATACTACAAAGTATGGGGCAAGAGGTTTAAAATGAGTGCGATAGGCGGGCTACGCTACAATGTGCTAAACAAACCCACAGGGGAGTTTAAAATCGGTGGGCTTTCAGGCACAGGGACAATCGCACTGCCTATCCTCTATGGCAATGTAGACTTAGACTTGATATGGACACTCAAGCAAAATCACGAGCTAAGTGCGGGGTATAATGGGCTTTTTTACTCAAACTTCAATGAATTTGGCAACGCAAGTGAGAATGACAAATTTCACGGGGTAAGCACGGCGTTTAATATGAAATATGTGTATTGGTTTGGTGGCAAGTCGTAAGTGTTTGGGCTTGGTTGATTTTGGCTTAGTTTGGGGTTGGGGTTTGGCTTGATTGGGAGTTGGCTTTTGGGATTGATTCAAGTGGTTGGGACATTGGAGCTAGAAGCATTAGGAGTAATTGTATTTAGTAAGCGTTTTTGTCATACTTAAGTGCCAAGCGAAAATATCTTATGCAATCTTTTTAAGCGATTTTAGATATTTCAGTCTTGCATCATAAGTATGAGATTGAAGCATAGTGCGCTAACTATGCGGAAATTCATATAAGATTTTTTGGAATCTTTGGGCTATATCTTGCGCTCTATCTAGCAGCTGCTCTGCAGGCTCTTGGCAAAACACTGCCTCACAAGACTCCTTAAAAAGCCCTAGCCAAATCTCAAAAAACTCTCTAGGAAATGGCTCTAAATCCAAATGCGCTTTAAGCGGTGCGCCGTGATAGTCTTGCTCGCCTAGAAATATCCCTCCCCAAAAGGAAGCGATTTTTTGCTTGTGCGCGCTCCAGCTCGCCTCATCAGTGCCGATTCTGCCCTCAAAAATCCTGCCTAGATTTTCATCTTTTCGCACTTTTGCATAGAATAAATCCATAAGTTTTGCGATTCCATCTTTGTCGATTTGGGCGTGCTTTTGTTGCGCTTCTTGGGTGTTTTGTGTATTTTGCGTAGTAGAAAACTGCATTTTTTATCCTTTTTTATCTTTTTTGATAATCCACAAAAGGGCGGGGGCTTTTTAGCCCCCAAAGGCGTTACCTTTTGAGTAATATCTCAATTCTGAACACAAAAATGACAAAATTAAGATAAAATACCCGCGAAGGACGCCTTTTGCTATGTCGTTTCATAGGTCGTCCTTTTGATGTGGATTTGCCCCGAGTGTGCTCGGGGCGATGAATTGTAGCACGTTATCATTTGAAACATATTTGAAATGTGTTTGATTTATGCCTTTTTATACTTCAGTAAAAATACACTTTTTATGCCCCCCTCTTTGCATAAAATTCCGCTCTAAATTCCCCCCATTTATCCGCCACTATCGCTTCTCTAGCCCTCCTCATTAGCTCTAGGTAATAATGCAGATTGTGCAAGCTAGCAAAGCGATGATAGCTTAGCTCATTTGCGCGGAAAAGGTGGTGTAAGTATGCCCTAGACACACTCTTGCACGCATAGCACTCACACTCACTATCTATCGCCCCCTCATCAAGTCGGTATTGCTGATTTTTTATGTTGATTCTCCCAAAGCTCGTAAATAGCGTGCCATTTCGCGCGTTTCGTGTCGGCATCACGCAGTCAAACATATCCACCCCGCGTGAGATAGCTTCTATGAGATTTTCAGGTGTGCCAACCCCCATAAGATAGCGTGGCTTATCGCGTGGCAGAAGTGGCGTGCTAAACTCTATCGTATCATACATTTGCTGTGTCTCTTCGCCCACTGCTAGCCCACCTAGCGCATATCCGTGAAAGTCTAACTCCACAAGCTCGCTTGCACTCTTAGCGCGAAACTCTTGGCTTACCCCGCCTTGCACGATTCCAAATATATGATTGCCCTCTGCCTTGCCCTCGCGTTTTTTGCGCTCATAGTAGGTTTTGCTCTGCCTTGCCCATCGTGTCGTTGTATCCACACTTTGGGCTAGTCTATCTCTATCAGCAGGCAGTGCGATTAAGTCATCAAGCACCATCATAATATCGCTATTTAGTGCTAGCTGCATATCTAGCACACTCTGTGGGGTAAACAAATGCCTACTTCCGTCAATATGCGAGGCAAACTCCACGCCATTTTCTAGCTTTTTGGCATTGCCCCCTAGACTAAATGCCTGAAATCCACCAGAATCACTCAAAAAGCTCCCACCAAATCCACTAAAACTATGCACCCCACCAAACTTGCCAAACACCTCCGCCCCCGGTCGCAAATAAGTGTGATAAGTGTTTGCCAAGATGATTTTCGCACCTAGATTTTGCAAATCTAGCGCATCAAGCGACTTCACACACGCCTGTGTCCCCACAGGCATAAACACAGGCGTTTGCACCAATGAGTGCGCTAGAGACAAAACACCCGCCCTAGCACTCCCGCTACTAGCTTGCAAGAAAAACATTGCATTTGCTCCTTAAAAATATGTTTTTAGATTTTGCTAGGACAAAGCTAACAAATAAGATTTTGTAAGTATTATTTGGTTTTTGGTATAATGCGAGGTTTTGGTGGATTTGGGGTAAATTTGGTAGGCTTTGTGGGCTTTATGGCTTGCTCTATTTATGCCTTGCTTTGTGCCATTTCTTTGCACCATTGCTTCACGCCATAGCCTTGCGTGCCTAAATCCCCCTATCAAAATGCAAAAGATATAAGGATAAAAGTTTTGAAAAAAGTCGTGTTGATTTTAGATGGAATTGTAGCAAAAAATTTCCTAGAAACCACATTGCAAAAATACTTTAGCAACAACTTATACATAGTCATAACAAAAGATTCTAGCCTCCTCCCTCCCAAAATCCCAAGCGCGTTTAGCTGCTATGAGTTTGACTACACCTCATCTTTTCATCTAGAGCAAGTGCTTATAGAGCATTCAAAAGCCGAGATTAGCAATGTCTTTATTATTATTGAGAGCGTAGAAGAAAAGCAAGCTGTGTTTAAAATCTGCAAAAAACTCTGCAAAGATTCTAGAATCGTTACGCTAAAAAACGGCTTTAGCGAGAAAGTATTGCAAAAGCGAGATGACAAAGCCATATTTATCGATGAGACAAATATCGTAGCTTCTCAATTCATCTCTAGGCTGCCAAATGTGCCGATTATCCCGCGTGGATTTGGGCTTGGCAAAGGCGAGATTATGGAGATTGGTGTGCCTTTTGGAAGTCTTTTTGCCTATCGGCATATCGGCTCTATACAGCAAAAAAACTTCAAAATCATCGGTGTGTATCGCCAAGATGAGTTGATTTTGGCGACTTTTTCACTTGTGGTGCAGCCCCAAGACATTATGCTTGTCGCAGGAGAACCAAAAGCCCTAAACAACCTTTATAAGCAGATAAAATCTGACATAGGGCAGTTCCCCTCGCCATTTGGACGCGATATATATGTGTATGTAGATATGAGCACGCAAAGTAGCCAATCTATCCTAAAAGAGATTGATGAGGCGATATATCTGCACTCATCTATCCGCTCTACAAAACTTTTTGTCAATGTATTACACCCTAGAGATTTCGCCACAATCTCGCAGATAAAAAAAATGTGCCAAAACGATTCTAGCATTAGCCTTATCTTTGACTACCAAAATCTAAGTTTTAGGCAACGACTTAGCATAGATAGTGAGAAAAAAATCGGGCTTATATTTGTAGGAGAAAAGATTTTTAGCAAAAGAAGCAATCGAGCCGCG
This sequence comes from Helicobacter sp. MIT 01-3238, assembly GCF_003364135.1. NCBI lineage: Bacteria > Pseudomonadati > Campylobacterota > Epsilonproteobacteria > Campylobacterales > Helicobacteraceae > Helicobacter > Helicobacter sp. MIT 01-3238. The sequence continues at coordinate 16,144 of NZ_NXLN01000034.1, read as the reverse complement.
CTTTTTAGGACAAACTCCCCCGTGCTAAAGAGTGCCAAAGAAAATCTAAAAGAAGCAAAAACCTGCTTTGTAGTGCTAAATCAGCAGATGAACAAAGGCGAAAATATCTCTTCAGTCATCTTTGATATATCTGCGCAAATAAAAATGCAAATCGAAGTGTATGACTTCGACCCAGACGCACTCCACCAAGAAGACATTATCAAAGACTACGCAGCACTTGCTAAGAGCTTTGAAGCAAAAATCGACTTCATAAAGACAGAGAACAAAAACCCCATATTCTACCTAAATGAGCTCAAGCAATCGCGCTTGCACTTTTTGCCATTTGAAGAGTGCATAACAAAAAGCAGATTTTTTGCAGGATTTTCTACCAAAATCGAGCGGTTATCAGTGTTTTTGGATAGACACCCACAGCTATTAGTGCCGATAAGTAGCTAGATTTTATGATTTAGATTTTTAGCTAAAAGCTAAGCGATTTTTCGCCATACTACACTACAAGGAGAGAATTTGAAAAAACACACCCTAGAGCGCACTGCCAAAGACACACTCCAAGACATACTCCTAGAAAACGCACACAAAACTATCGGGCAAAATGTCAAAAAAGCTAGAGAGCAAGCAGGACTAACACAAGCCCAACTATCCGCCGCCATAGGACACAAAAGCGTAAGTGTGGTATCTTGCGCAGAGATACACCACAAAGGACAGCACTTCAATATTGAGCATTTGCTAAAAATCGCTTCCGTGCTTGGCATAGATGCAAAGGAGTTTTTTGAGGGAGTGAAAATGAAAGGCTAGATTCTAGCCTTTCATCAAACGCTAAAGCCTTTTTGAAATACTGAAGCACTAGGAAAGCACTAGGGGTAAATCTAGTCTTGCTACTTATCTTATGTGTATCTTATAACTTGTTTTGCGACTTTTTTTGTAAGTTTTTGCAATTTCTTTTGCATTTGTGGAGCACGCCTTATCTCACACTCCCTGTCTTGCACTTCCATCTTGCGCACACAAAATTTATCCAAAATCTTACTTGAAAATCTCTCAAATACTATACAATTTCGCTTGGTTTAGTGTCTATTTTATCGCCAAAAGCGATAAATACAAGTATCCACACAAAGAGTTTACACAATGTTTGAAACACTTAGCACACTTTTTACGCTTCCTACCCTGCATAGACTAGGGCTTGGACTATGGGTTAGCTTCTCTATCGCTTTTGTGAGTATCGCGCTATCTATCGCGCTAGGCAGTGTGGTGGGGCTAGCGATGATGAGTAGATTTTATCTAGTGCGTTTGGCGATGAAGTGCTATTTGGAATCTATGCGGATTATTCCTGTTTTGGCATTGCTGTATGTGCTGTATTTTGGGCTACCACAGATGCTAAATGTATCAATCACAAACTATGCTGTGGCGATTGTGGCATTTAGCCTTTGGGGGAGTGCGGAGATGGGGGATTTGGTGCGAGGTGCGCTTAGTAGCATAGATAGCCATTATAGGCAAAGTGCGCTAGCATTAGGTTGCACCACCTTGCAGATACAAGTTTTTATCATATTTCCTCTAGCGTTTAAGCGACTTTTGCCCTCTCTTATCAATCTTTTTACACGAATGATAAAAACCACCTCTCTTGTGCTTTTTATCGGTATTAGCGATATTTTGCAAGTAGGTAGGCAAATCATAGAAGCAAACCGCACACTGCCACAATCGCCTTTTATCATATATGGTTTAATTTTGTGTCTATATTTTGTGCTGTGCTATCCACTAAGTCGTTATGCCAAAAAGCTAGAATCAAAAAGCTGCTAAATATGGAGAATCAATGAGCCAAACAAACCCGATTCTAAAAATACAAAACCTAAAAAAATCTTATGACAAACACCTAGTGCTAAAAGGCATAAATCTAGAGCTGCAAAAAGGAGAAGTGCTTTGCCTACTAGGACCTAGTGGCTGTGGTAAGTCAAGCCTGCTAAGGTGCATAAACGGACTAGAAGCATTTGATGAGGGCAAAATCTACTTAGAATCTCGCCTAATCACTCAAGGGAGCAATAGTCCAAAATCTAGCAAAGACTCCGACAAATCTAGCACAAAATCCACAAAAACAAATTGGAGTAAAATCCGCCAAGAAATCGGTATGGTATTTCAAAACTATGAGCTTTTCCCTCACTTGAGCGTGGAGGAAAATATCTCTCTAGCCCCTATCCAAGTCCAAAAAAGAGACAAAAAAGAAGTGCTAGATGAAGCACACACCTTGCTAGCTCGCGTAGGACTACAATCCTACCAAAAAGCCTACCCCAAAACACTTAGCGGTGGGCAAAAACAAAGAGTAGCGATTGTGCGAGCACTATGTATGAAGCCAAAGATTTTATTGCTTGATGAAATCACTGCTTCGCTAGACCCTGAAATGGTGCGCGAAGTCCTAGATGTCGTGCTAAATCTCGCAGATGAGGGCAAAACAATGATGATAGTTACGCACGAAATGGGGTTTGCAAAAGCGGTAAGCGATAGAATCGTGTTTTTGGATAATAGCATAATAGAGCAAGAAGATAGCCCAAATGAGTTTTTTACAAATCCTAAAACCCCTCGTGCGCAGAAGTTTTTGCAAAGTTTTGATTTCAAGCCAAAAAGAGGATAGGCAAGATAGTAAAATCGTGTATTTATATGTGATTTAGCGAGTGCTAGCCATTTGCCCTAGTGCCAAATCAGCATAAATCTAGCTAAAATTTTAGATTTGAAACATTTTGTGTAAATTTGGTGGTGGATATTTGGTGGGTTTTGATAGATATTTTTAGCAAGCTTTTTGTAGATTTTATCTTTAGCCAAATCCCAAAAATAGCTCGATGCAAATTCGCTTCTTACGCTACCTTATTTTGCAAAGTTATATTTTTCTTGCAAGTTGATTTTGGCTTTTTTCTTTGATTTCCTCATATATTTTGCAAGCCACTTCATAGCCACTGCCTTTATCTGCATAAAGCATTGATTTGTATGAATTTTGCTTTTTGCGCTTTGTTATTTTCTAGATAAAATCCATTATATATTACCCTATCAATAATCGTTTATTTTCCACTGCTCCCCACACTTTCCAAATCGCCATAAAACATAGAATCCTCACTAGATTTGCTTTACAAATTCCACATAAAATACGACTACCAAAGCTAACTTGCTTAAGTTTGCAAGCTAGCTTTTTCACACTCTGTTTTACTCTATCTTTTGCACTGCTTGGGATATTTCACCCTCGCCTATTTGGGCTATCTCACTTGCTTCACTTTCCTCATTTATTTCGCCTGCCTCGCTAGATTCTCCTACAAAATCCTTGCTAAATAGCTCGTAGTTCTCTCCGTTTTCAAACTTCACGCTTTGTGCCACACTCAAAACCCTCTCTTGCAGTCCCTTTGCTAGCTGCAAAAACTTCTCTTTCTCTCTCCCGCTTAGCTCGCTCGCTACCGTGCGGATTCTCTTTAGCGGGTCTATTGGCTGATTTAGCTTATATAGTCCAAAGTGCAAATGTGCCCCCGTGCTTAAGCCCGTAGAGCCTACTTTGCCGATAAATGTGCCAGCCTTTACTTGCGCTCCTGTGCGTATGTTTATGGAGCTTAGGTGTGCGTATAGGGATTTGATTCCGCCGTTATGGGCGATTTCTATGACTTTGCCATAGCCTCCGCGCACCCCTGCAAACACTACCCTGCCCGCTGCTGTCGCTCGCACAGGCGTGCCAGCACTCGCCACATAGTCCACCCCATAATGCGGGCGGACAATCTTTAGCACAGGGTGCTTCCTCCCTAGTGAGAAGCGCGAAGAAATACGCGTATAGCTCACAGGTGGCATAAAGTGAAATCCAGCCATTTCCTTGCCGTTTGAATCATAGTAGTTGCCATTGGTGTATTGAAACACAAAAAGCGGTTTTTTTGCCACTTCTATCATACTTGCGCGAATATCAGGGCTACCAAATGTCTCGCCCAAGCGATAATCTCGCTCATACAAAATAGAGAGCTTATCATCTTTGTGCATAATCGTAGCAGGGCTTCTCGCAAAAATATTAGAAAACTCGCCCGCTAGGACTTTGTCTTTGGTGGCTTCTATGATGTCTATGTAGGGCGATACTTGCACCTTTAGCGTCAAAATCTGCTCTTTTTTGAAAGAAACTATGGGGATAAAATCTAGCCTAAATTCATCTTTTTGTTTGTAGATATGGATTTGCGCACTATTGCTTATAGGGATAAGCGCGTGGAGCAAATCCCCCTCATCATTTCTAAGCGTGTAGTATATCGCACCTGCTTTGACTTCTGCAGTTAGCTCTTTATCTTGCGCGGGGAGATTGTAGTAAAGTTTTATAGGGATAAGGTTTTGCTCAAAAAACCCCAGCAGTGTAAGTCCATTTGCCCAAGCTAGCCTCTCTCCCACCGCACCAAAGCTCACACTAGCAAAGCCAAAAAATAGTAGCAAAATCCTAGCTGTGCTAATAAATCTAGCCAAAACTCCGCACGAAAAATCTCTAGCAGATTTTCTCACAAAATCACTAAGCATTTTTTCTCTTTTTTTTGATTTTTGGGGTATTTTCTGTGTTTATTAAGATTTATAGGAAAAGTCAAAGGCATATTCTACCCACAAAAATCAAATATCAAAAATATAGATTTTATCTACCCTGCTTGCTTATTACGCGTTTGCTTAGATATTTTTGCGCGAAATTTGGTGGCATTTGCGGTGTATTTGAAGTGTGTGAAGTGCTTGCAGATTTTGCTTTTTAAGTCGTTGCTTTTATGAGATTCTAGCTAGAATCATTTTTGTTGCATTCTTTGGTATTTTTCTAAACGCTTGATTTTACTTTGGATTTCTTTTTTTATTGATTGCCCCACACAAGATTTATCCTATATAAATCTTTGCTCTGCAAAATATCGCCAAGCCCTCCATATAGCCCCTTAAAACACCCGAAATTCATTAGGATTATCCAGCGCGTATCTAAACTTCTCCATATCCACGCGTTTATCCCATATACTCACCATTACGCACGCTACGACATTCCCGCAGAGATTGCCCACACTTCGCATTTCGCTTAAAAATTTATCGATTCCCAAAATCGCCGCCACCGTTACAGCGGGGATAATGTGTGAGCCATCGCCCATAGTGAGCGCGGAGAGCGTGCCTGCAAGCACGATAAACCCACTGCCCGTTACGCCCACCGCGCCTTTTGAGCTTATCATTAGGATTATGATGAGCGTGATAGTTTGCTCGATAGTGATAGGAATGTCAAAGGCTTGGGAGAGGAAAATCACAGCTAGGCTTAGATAGATATTTGTCGCGTCTAGATTAAAGCTATACCCCACAGGCATCACTAGCCCCACGCTTGCTTTTTGGATTCCCGCGTGCTCGAGCTTGCGCATAAGCGGGGCGAGGGCTGTCTCGCTAGAGCTCGTAGCAAAGACGACTAGCACCTCTCTATACACAAAGCGCATTAGTTTAAATATGTTGATTTTGCCAAGCAAGCAGATAAACCCCAAAATCACAAATATAAACACAAGCACCGCTGCTGCCATAGTGAGAAGTAGCTGTGCCATACCGCTTATGGAGGCAAACCCAAACTTTGCGATGAGGAATGCCATAGCCCCAAATGTCGCTAGTGGCGAATACCAAATAAGCGCGGTTAGGACTTTGAAAAATGTCTCCTGCATAGATTCTAGATAATTCAAAGCCTTTTCTTTTATCGCAGGGCTTGTGAAACTTAGCACTATCGCCACGCACAACGCCATAACCAAAACCTGCAGGATTTTGCCCTCTACAAATGGCGTGATAGGGTCGTGGGGAATGGCTGTCTTTAAAATGTGCAAAATCTCGCCACTCGCACTACTTGGCATACTCTCCCCTTGCGCGATATATCCAGCCACATCTCCAGAATCAAGAGATTCTACTTTGAGGTGCATTCCGTGTCCGGGCTTAATCAGCTCGCCAAAAAGCACGCCAATCACAAGTGCAAAAGTGCTAACCACCTCAAAATAAATCAGTGTCTTTAGTCCCAAGCTCCCTAGTGTCTTTAAGTCCTCTAGGCGCGTGATTCCCGTGATTATCGTTAAGAATATGATAGGTCCCATAAGGAGCTTTAGCCCTTTGATAAAGGGGTCTATGGTGTAGGCTTTGCTCGCTATGCTAAAATCGTGGAAAAAGGCGATAAATGCGTTATTATCGGCGTTTGGCTCATAAAAGCTACCGATACTCCCAAACATCACGCCCAAAAATATGCCAATAAACACCCAAAAAACAAGGCTTCTAGCAATGCCTTTGCTCATCTGCTGCTTTTGCTTATAGCCACTCCCTTGATTTTTAGTTAGCATCTTTACCCCTTAGTTTTGTAATCAAAGCAAACTCTTTAAGCGCGTAAATGCGCGAAACGCAAAATCGTATATACGATTATAGGCTTTTTGCAAAAACAATCAACAAAAATTCACAAAATCTTAAAAATTTATATAGGCTTAAGATAATCTCTTTTCACAAATGATATGCTTTTGTCAAAGCACAATCAACACTTGCAAATCTTAGGCAATCAAATTTATTTAGAGATTTTTATACTCTAGCACTCCTTTGCGCTGTGTCAAAGCGCGTCCCTAGAATCTTAAGCATACTTATCCACCGCGATATTTCTTAGCACTTCACAGATTTTACCAAAGTCCTCTATTTTCACGCCAAACCTATCCTCTAGCTCCCACACGATATCTTCTAGCTCACTCTCTATGCTATTTTTGACTTCACTGCTATCAAACCACTGCGGTTTTTTGCAAAATCTTGTGTAGATTTCATCAGTTTTTAGGCTTAGATTTTCTATCACTTCTATAAACTCATCTTGGCTACACTTCTGCACGCTCTCAAATGCCCCACTCAAAAGCTCATAGAGATTATCATAAAAAGCTACTAGGCTTTCTTTTTGCGCGATTTTTTCGGGGTAGGATTCTTTTGCGCTTATAGATTTGCTTAGTAGTTTTTGGTGCATTTGCCTTGCTAGATTTAGCTTTTGCTCATCATTTATGCGCTTTTGCTTATAGTCTTTGAGTATGGATTCTATTTGGTGGGCTAGACTTGTATAAAAGGCTGGATTGGTTTTTAGCTTCTCTTCTATCACGCTAGAAATTGCGCTTAGCAGACTATCTGCCCTTGCTTTTATGCCCTCATCATCTAGCAGCTTTGAGACTTGCTTTTCAAAGTCATCATCAAAGATATTTGGTATATTTCCAAGCTTGTTAATCCCCTTAGCACTTACAAATTTATCAAGCAGATTTTGCATTTGCGCTTCAAACTCACCAAAATCACACACTTCACAAAGCCGTATGCTGATTTCCTTGCGTAGCTCGTTATAAAACCTTATCTTTGCTTTATAGTGCGCGATTTTACTCTCGCTAAGCATTTGAGTGATTTGCTCACTACCTAGTGCCATAGCAAGTGCGCGTGAAAACTCACAAAGATTCTCCCTAAACTTCGCTCGATTCTCGCTATCTTTTAAAATCTCGATATAGCTTTCTTTGTCCCTCTCATTAGCCTCCGCAAAAATCCTAGTCAGCTCATCATAAGCGCGTTTTAGCGTATTTAGTGCTTCTTTTATGTCAATCACCGCATTTGTCAAATCCCCCTCATCAAAGCCATTCAAAGGATTGTAATCACTCAAAGCCTTATCCAAATCCCCTAATAATCCACGATAATCAATAATTATGCCATTATCCTTGCCCTCACAGAGGCGATTTACTCGCGCTATGGCTTGGAGTAGATTATGCTCTTTTAGGCTTTTATCGATATATAGCACCTTTGCGCGTGGCGCATCAAAGCCTGTAAGTAGCTTATCTACGACTATGAGTAGCTCCACATCATCGCCACAGATAAACTCATCTTTGGCATAGCTGATATATCGCTCCTCATCACTTGCATATCTTTCTACCACGCGCTTCCAAGATTTTGCTATATAGTCTTTGCGCTCGTTTTCAAACCCCTCTTGCTCATTGCTTGATATGATAGGTGCGCTTTTTAGCTCGGTGTATTCCTCAAATATTTCATAATAGCGCATTGCTTCGTATTTGGAGTTTGTCGCCAAAATCGCCTTAAATCCCTGCCCTTGCAGATTTTGCCCAAAATGTTTTGCTATGTCTTGAGCGATTAGAAATAATCGATTCTCACTTGAAGCGATTTTTTGGAATTGCACCCATTTGCGTTGCAAGTCTGCTTTTTGCTCATCACTAAGATTTCGCGTGATAATGTCAAATCGCAAATTTAGCGCGTCTTTATCGCCTATATCCTGCTCTACAAGCCTACTTTCATACATTAGCGGTAGCACTGCTTCATCATTTATCGCTTCTTGGATTGTGTAGCGGTGGATTTCCCCGCCAAATTTCGCAAAGCTGTTTTTCTCACTTTTCATCAAAGGTGTTCCTGTAAATCCCACATAGCACGCATTTGGTAGAGTCTTTTTCATCGCTCGGTGTAGCTCCCCGCTTTGCGTGCGGTGCGACTCATCGACAAGCACAAAAATATCCGCACTTGCATTGCCTCCGTCATTAGCGTATTTTAGCTTTTCAAATTTATGCACGAGTGTGGTTATCACACTTGCGCCACCTTGTAGCTTATCTAGCAAGTCTTTTGAGCTTTTGGCTTGGGCTACTTTGATTTGCGTGTTTGCAAATGTATCGGTGATTTGCCTATCCAAATCCACCCTATCACTTACCACGATAACCTTGCATTGGGGATATGTGCTTTTGAGTAGCTTTGTAAGCATTATCATCGTTAGGCTTTTGCCACTTCCTTGCGTGTGCCAGATAAGCCCACCTTTGCGCTTACCCTCGCTTAGCACTCCCACCCGAGCCAAAATCCGCTTAATCGCAAAAAACTGCTGATAGCGACAAATCTTTTTTATCCCTTTATCAAAAAGTATATAGTGCTTCACTAGCTCCAAGATTCGCTCTCTATCACACAGAGCTATCAAAGTCTCATCTAGCTTTGTGGGGATTCTATGCGGGATAAGTGCGGGGATTTTGTGCTTTATGCTAAAATCGCCTATTAAATCCCCTTGCAAATTTTCTTTTAACTTACTTTGCAAACCACTTCGCGAATCTAGATTAGAATCTTTGCTTAAATTCTCTCTAGATTCGCGATTCAAACCCCCTTGCAAACCGCCTCGCGAATCTAGATTAGAATAATCCTCCTCACGCCACAGGCTATAAAATTTGCGCGGTGTCTTTATCGTGCCATACTTTGCCTCATAGCTCCCAGCTATACATATCTGCGCAGTGGCAAAAAGGCTTGGAATCTCATTTTGATACATTTCAAGCTGTTTTATACCTAGCTCATAGCTACGCGAGGACTTTTTTAGCTCAATTACCACAAGCGGGATTCCGTTTATAAATAGCACTATATCAGCGCGTCTATGCTTCTCATCATCGCTTATCTTATCGCTCTTGCACCGCCTAACGCTAAATTCATCACTCACGCTAAATACATTATTACTAGGATTGTCAAAATCTATATAGCGCAGTGAAAAGCTCTTTTTCACGCCCTCTATGCTTTCCTCAAAGCTAGTGCCAAGAGTTAGTTTATCGCTTAGATTTTCATTTATGCGTAGCAGTTCGCTACCAAACCCAGCCCTTAGCTCATCTATCGCCTTAGTGATATTTGCAGGGCTAAATCTATGCCTTCCCCCGCGCACTTCAAAGCTATTTATCGCGCTTAGTCGCTCCTCCAATATTTCGCGCAAAAGCACTTCGCTTGTGTCATCGCCCCGCATACTAAGTGCGACTTGCGGCGGGATATACTCATACCCCATAGCCTTAAAAAGCTCTATACATTGGCTTTGCAAGGCATTTTCACTTGTGATGTCTAGCTGACTTCTCATCGCACTATCTCCCAATGTCCGCTTTTGGCGTTACCTACTCGCTTGATAAGCCCTTGATTTTTGAGTGCTTTTATATGATTTTCTATCGCTGTGGTGCTTATATCTAGCTCTTTTGCAAGGGCTGTAATGGAAGTTTTTGGGCTTTTTGACATAAGATTGATGATATTTTTTTGCACATCACCCAACTTATCACCCAACTTATCACCCAACTTATCACCCAACCCAATATCCATTTTTTCATTAAACACAAATTCCACCCAAAGCCCATTTTGCCACCTAAATTGCGGGATAATGCCATTAAATCTCTTAGATTCATCGATGATTTTTTCTATGCCCCTTCCCCACGATTCTATATACCCAGCTAAGAAAAACGGATAAGCTATCGTAGGATTGTATGGCTGTGATGAGTGCTTTTGCAAAAGTGTCTGTATATCCCAATGCGGTGGCAAATCCCCAGCATTCCATATCATAAGCCTATCATTATACACACTTATTTGTATGTCAAAGCCCAAAGCATAGTCTTTATGCACCACTGCATTTGTGAGTGCCTCTCTAAATGCTAGTTCAGACACAGGGTAGCGTTCGATTCGTTGCACTCCCTCATACGAAATCATAGCCTTAAGATACTTGCTAAATACCAGCTCCATTGTCTTATCCACTTGTGCAAATAGATTTCCCTCGATAATATCTTGGTAGAGTAGCTCACTATTTGACTCAAAAAAGCCTATTTTTATCGTGCTTCCTGTGATATATTTCTGCGGTTCTTTGGCAAAAAGTAGCGTAGCAGCTTGTTTGAAATACTCGCCATCTTTTAAGTGTAGCTTCTCTATTAGTCCCTCATCGCTTTCATCTACTAGCCCATCATTTAGCCTTTTTCGCTTACTTGCTCTATCTCTAAACGCCCCAAACGCCAAGCTATCCAAATCTTTAAATTTTAAATGCACATTTGGCACACTATCCCACCTTTTGCCCTGTTTGGTTAGCAAAAACTTATCAAGCGCACTGCCCTTTAGCTCCTGCACACTACTGCCACTACGGACAAAATACCCTCCTTTATAGCTCACAGGATATGGATAATGCTCCACGGTTATAGCTAGGTATTCTTTGCCTTTTTCTTTGTGCAATTTCACGCTTGGCACTACGCCTAGCAGACTTTGGACTTTATTTGGGATTGTGCTTAGCAAATCTTTGGCATTGCTGATTCCTAGCACTTCGCCACTATCATCACGCCCCACATAGAGTGTGCCACCCTCGCTATTAGCAAAAGCACTTATCCACTTGATATACTCATCTTTCCAAATCCGCTTAAATTCTACACTTTGAGATTCTTTACTCTGTGGCATTCTGCTCTCCTAGAAATATCGCTGACATTTTAGCGAAATTTTGTGTTATCAAGTTTTTACAATAGCGATAAGTCAATATGGCTTTATAACGATTCAATCCTAGCATTTTACCCTTACCTTTCCGCTTAGGAGTTGTTGCATAAGTCCTCTTTTTTGCGCTTTTAGGCACTCAAACTTTAAATTTAAAGTTTCTATTTCTTTATCACACACGCTTAGCACTTGTGCGATTCTCTTTTGCTCGGCAAGTGTGGGGATAAAAATTTTCATCGTTTTCATATCATTAAATGACAAAGTTTCTCTCACACTACCAGATAAATACCTACCCAAAACTCCTCTAAAATTATGGCTTTCTAACCAATACTTAAAAAAATCTTTATTGATTTTTTCTAAACATTCAAAAACAATATACATAGGGCTTAAAATTCCATTTTCAAAATTTTCAAGCATTGCAATAGAGCCTACATTTATACGAGCAGGATTATATGCAAATTCACCTCTACAAACTACTTTATAATTGCTTGTATCATTACTTGCAACTTCTTGTTCAAAATAATCTTTTTGTGCTACAAAACCTTGCTTATTTGTAACGCTAAGAACCAAATTTACATTATTTGCATTTCTTGTATTTTTTTCCTTTAATAAATCTCCAAGTCGAAATTCTTGCCATTTATCGCTAAATCCAGCAAAACGCAAGGATGATTGATGCGATTCCCCCTCATTTGTGCGGTGGCTAACTTCTTGTTCCCCCTCCCTTGCGGAGGGGGCTAGGGGGTGGGTAGATTTATCTTTTGGTGGGGTGAGGAGTCGTTGCATAAGAGCGGTTTTGTATTTGCGCTTTGCTTTGATGAGATTTGCAAGCGAATCAATCGCACTATCCCACACACTCAAAATCCGCGCGATTTTCTCCTGCTCTTTTAATGGTGGCAAGGGGATTTGGAGAGATTTTAGTTCTGAAGCATACAAATGAACTATTGAAACACCTTGCGCAAGTTTTGCAATGTTATATTTTGCTATGTGATTGATGTAATATGATAAAAAAGCACCATTTTGTTTGCTTCTCAAAATATTTAAATCACCACCCAAAGCCACATTATTTAGCATAATACAAGAAGCTTTGCAAATATCAATGGTGGTTTCCCCAGAAGTTGGCAAAATTATATCGTTTGCCTTGCTGAAAACAAGTTCGCTAGAATCTAAATTTGTTTTTGAAATAACTTTCCAAATAATTTCCTTGTATGTAGTGTAAAGTTCCCCATATCTAATGCAAGGAATGCCATTTTCAGTCAAATTTTCCTTTGATATACCTTTCCCTTTTAAAAAATCGCAAACTTCACCCAAGCGCACCACTTCCCAATCCTGTGGGATAGTGCCAATGCTTGTTTGCTTGTAGCCTTGCGGGATTATACCCACCCCCAAACCCCCTCCGCAAGGGAGGGGGCTTTTGATAGAATCACTCTCGCAAGTGAGTGGGCTTTTGGATTCCGCCTCACGCACAAGGTGGCTTAACTTTGATTTCGTCTTACGCACAAGGGGGCTTATTTGGGATTCTACTTCGCAAGAGATGGGGCTTTTGGTGGAATCGCTTTGGCAAGGTATGGGGTTTTTATTTTTATGTTTTTCACTCATCAAAAAATCCTCGCAATTTCTTTTCTATCTCTTTTGATGTAGGCAGTCGCTTGGCTAAATCTTTTGGCAGGGTTTTTGTAAGTGTGTAGGTGGCTACACCTATGGGTTGAGTAGTGTTTTTTAGCGCGTATTCGACTATGGTTTTACTTTTGTCTTTGCAGATGATTATGCCTATGCTGGGATTTTCGTCATTTAGGCGCACTTTGTCATTTAGCAAGGATAGATAAAAGTTCATCTTTCCTGCGTATTCTGGCTTAAATGCGCCTATTTTTAGCTCTATGGCGATTAGAGATTTTAGCCCTCTATGGTATAAAAGCAAATCGATGAAAAACTCCTGCCCGTCTGCTTCTAGCTTGTATTGATTGCCCATAAAGGCGTATTCACTTCCCATTTGTGTGAGAAACTCACGCACTTGCTTTATAAGGGCGAGTTCTAGCTCACGCTCACTATGCTCGTCATTTAAAGACAAAAAGTCAAATGTGTATTCATCTTTTAAGATAAGCGTGGCTTTGGCGGATAGATTTTGTGGTAGGGTGGATTTGAAGTTGTTTTGTGGTAAAAGGGATTTTTCGTAAGTTTGATTATCTATGTGATTATCCAACACACGATAGCTCCAAGCGTGTTTAAGCGTGGATTTTATGTAGAATTCTTTTTGCAAATCATCTTTACATTTTTGGAAAATAAGCACATTGTGCGACCAAGAGATTTCTCTAGACAGTGTCTGGAGAATTTCATTATCTTTGTAAGTAAGATAGTATTGTCGCATATTCCATAGATTTTGCGGACTAAATCCGCTTAACCCATCAATCTCACTTTGCAATTCTTTTGACAATCTCTCTACCACACTTTTGCCCCAGCCAAATCTCTCTTGCCTTTGCACGATAATCTTGCCTATGTCGCTATAAAGGGCGATGAGTTCTTTATTTACTGCTTTTAGTGCGGACGCGTGGGCGGAGTGGATTTTGGATTTGATTTCCTCTACGAAGTACTTGAAATCGGCGTTTTGTGTGGTAATGTTTTTCATTTTGTGTGATTCCTTTAAGTTTTTTATATTACAACTGCCAATCTAAGCCCAAAGGTCTTACCGCTATGAATAGCGGGTGCTCCCTTGCAGAGAGGACGCTTTGGGCTATTTTGGTTTAGTCTTGCTTGATTTTGACTTCTATATATTTTCATAATTCTATCCTTTTTGTTATGCTTTTGTCTTGTGCTACCTTGTGGATTGCCACGAATCGCCTTGCGATTCGTGTGATGACGATAAGAGTTGTCATACTGAGGGCATAGCCCGAAGTATCCAAAAAGACGACTTGCAAGGCAACGCTATTTGTTTGGATTCTTCGGTCGCTTCGCTTCCTTAAGAATGACAAATTTATGGATTGACACGATAACCCCTCTCACAATCCCAACTCCTCTAAGTAGCCATTCATTTCCTTTTGGATATTTGCTAGCTCTGATTCAAGTCGTGCTATTTCCTCCTTTGTCGCGCCCAAATCGATAATCTCCTCCTCATCAAAGCTATCCACATAGCGCGGAATGTTTAGATTATACTCATTTGCTTTGATTTCCTCATAAGTGGCTAGGTGCGCGTATTTGGCGATATTTTGGCGTTTTTTGTAAGCGTCTAGGATTTTGGCTATGTGGGCTTGGGTAAGTTTGTTTTGATTTTTGCCTTTTTCGTAGTCTTTGGAAGCGTCTATAAATAGCACACTTCTATCTTGCCTTTGCTTTTTAAAAATCAAAATACACGCGGGGATACTCGTGCCAAAAAATAGATTGCTCGGTAGCCCGATGACGCAATGTAGCAAGTTGCTATCGATTAGGTTTTGGCGGATTTTGCCCTCACTTGCCCCACGAAATAGCACGCCGTGCGGGAGGATTACGCCCATAGTGCCACTCTCATTTAGCGAAGCAAGCATTTGCAACACAAAGGCATAATCCCCCTTGCTTTTGGGCGGAATCCCAAATTTGAAGCGAGAAAACGCGTCATTTTGCGCGACTTCCTCGCCCCACTTATCAAGGCTAAAAGGCGGATTTGCCACCACTCTATCAAAAGTCTGCAACGCGCTTGGCGAAGTAGTATGCAAAGGATTGCGAATCGTATCGCCCCACTCGATTTTGGAGTCGTTTATCTCGTGCAAAAACATATTCATCTTACAAAGCGCGTGGGTTTGTCCATTTTTCTCCTGCCCATAGAGCCTGAAATTTTTGCTTTGTGCGCCGTATTTGTGGCTCAAAGTTTTGGCGACTTTGATAAGCAGTGAGCCAGAACCACAAGCAGGGTCATACACGCTTATCCCGTCCTTTGGCTCGATAAGCTCTGCTAGTAGGGTAGAAACCGCGCTTGGTGTGTAAAACTCACCGCCCTTTTTCCCCGCACTCTCGGCAAAGTGCGCGATAAGGTATTCATACGCATTGCCTAAGCAGTCATTATCCTCCAAGTGTGATGGGCGCAAGTCAAGGCGCGAATCGCTAAAATCTTCTAGCAGATTTTTTAGCAAGGCATTGCGCTCTTTGGTGTCGCCTAGCTTGTTTTTGTTGTTAAAATCTATGCTACGAAAAATCCCCTCTAAATTTTGCGCGTTATCCCGCTCTATCTTTTCTAGCGCGGTGTTGATGATTTCGCCTAGATTTGATGACTCTTTGTGGGCTAGGAGGTAATCAAAAGTGCAACTCTCATCAAGGCAAAATCGCTCTTTTTTGAGCTTTGATTCTATGCGCTCGGTGTTGCCGTTATATTGTTTTTGCAAAATTTCTAGCTTTTCTTTGTGAAAGTCGCTAAGGTATTTTACAAAAAGCATTGTTAGGATATAGTCTTTGTAGTCGCTATTATCCATAGAGCCACGAAAGCTATCACAGGCTTTCCAAACAATCGTGTTTATGGTGTCTTTGGTGGTTTTCATAGTGTGTCCTTATGTGTAGAATTTGCAAACTTTTCATCGGTAGTAAATGTATCTAAAATCGCCTTTGAAAAGGCTTGATTTTGCAAAATGAGTGAGCGAAAATCTCATTTTTACGCTCAATGGCTTTTAGGATATTGATGAGTTTGTTTTGCTTAAGCGAAGTGATGAGGGGGATTGCAAAATATAGGCTAGAAATATCTAGGCATAAAAACTTTTAAGGCTAATAAGTGTCTTGTAAAGCATTTTGTATCGCTCACACTCTCTCAACAACGCCTTTTGCACAGCCTTTTTGCATTGCTGTTACAAAAATCACATAGCTTTTTTACATAGCCTTTATTCTGGCGATTTCATCGCGCAGTCTTGCTGCTTCTTCAAATTCTAGATTTTTTGCCGCTGCAAGCATTTGCTTTTTTAGCTCTTTTATTATGGATTCTCGCTCG
>NZ_NXLN01000033.1:0-21161 GCF_003364135.1 Helicobacter sp. MIT 01-3238 | reverse complement strand
TGTTGGGGGGAAGGTTAGGGGTTTGGGAATGGGGAGGATTTTTGAGATTTTTGAATTCTTAAACCAGAGGGTTTGATTTTTTTGAATCGTTTGGGGGTTTTTTTCCGTTAATTGTTTTCCCCCCCCCCCCCCCCCAATAATGCGTGCGACATTTTGTGCTTTTGCACCATTGCCAAAAATCTGCGCAAAAGTATTCATATTAAAGGGTAGATTGTAGATTTCGCCTTTATAGTTTGCAAGGGGAGAGTTTATGAAGTGATTAAACTCGCAAAATTGATTTATGTATTTCCAAATCTCGCGCTTTGTGGTGTGGAAAATATGTGCGCCGTATTTGTGGATATTTATGCTTTGTCCGTGCGAATCAAAGCCTTGCGTGTAGCAGTTGCCACCGATATGATTGCGCTTGTCAATCACAAGGCACTTTTTGCCTCTTTTACTTGCTTCATAGCCAAAGACTGAGCCAAAAAGCCCAGAGCCTACGATAAGATAGTCATAACGATTCATTGTGATTTGCACCTCTTAGATTTTGCTACTTTTTAGTCGCCAAATTTCAATCCTGCAATTATAGCCGTTTTTTTTTTTTTTTTGGTTTAAATTAAATCAAAAATAAAATCCTTAAAATTCCCTATATTTTTAGATTTTTATCAACTCTTTTTTATTTTTATTGTGCAAGATACATTAGCCACAAAAAGGAGCATAAATGCAAAACACCACACCACAAAATCCACCCAAAATCCTAATCATCGGCGGAGGATATGGCGGGCTAAAAGCCGCGCTAGGACTACAAAGAAAGCTAAAATCCCCCGCACACATTACGCTTATATCAAAGCACGATTACCACTACCAAACCACCCTCCTACACAAAGTCGCCATAGGCACGCTAGGCTCGCGCAAAGCTAGAATCTTTTATCGTAAAATCCTAGACCCACAAAAAGTCGGCTTTATCAAAGACAAAATCATAGAGCTATGCCCACAAGAAAACAAAGTAAAAGGCAATGGAGGGGAGTATCATTATGATTACCTAGTCATTGCGCTTGGGTTTAAGCCAGATAGCTTTGGGGTAAAGGGTGTGGATAAGCACACTTATAAGCTATCCTCGCTAAATGCCGCGCTAAAACTTACCAAAAATATCGAAAATAAATTCAAAGAATACACTCACACCAAAAATCAAAAAGACTTAGAAGTGGTTGTTTGTGGCACGGGATTTACAGGGATAGAGTTTACCGCAGAGCTTGCTACACAGCTTGATGAGCTTTGCCTTATTTGCGGGATTGATAGGCGATTGCCAAAGCTTACTTGTATAGGGAGAGCAAAGCAGATTTTGCCTGTGTTTGAGCAAAGTCTAGCAAAAGTAGCGCAAAATAAGCTAGAAAAATACGGCGTAAATGTCCTAACAGGCACAGACATAAAAGAAATCCAAGATGGCAAAGTAATCGCACAGCGAGATGGCATAGATGTAGAGATAGAGGGCAATACAATCATTTGGAGTGCAGGTGTAAAGGGAAGCGACATCATCGAAAAATCCATAATCCCAAACAAAAAGGGCAGAATCCCTGTAAATGCCCAGCTACAATGCGAGCCATACCCAAATATCTATGTGGTGGGAGATAGCGCACTTGCTACGGACAAAGATGTTATCCACGCACCCACAGCGCAGCTCTCTGCACAGATGGGGGACTATATCGCCGAGCTTCTTATCGCAAAAGTGAAGGGCAAAGAGTTTCAAAAGCCGTTTAAATTTTATCACAGAGGGACGGTGTGCTCTATCGGGCATACTGATGGCGTGGGTGTCGTCTATCACAAAAATGTCAAAGGCGAGTTTGCCGCGTTTATGAAAAACACCATAGAAAACAAATGGCTTTATAGCTTGGGTGGATTTGGAATGGTGTTTAAAAAAGGGCAGTTTAGGTATAGGACTAGCAACTAGCTACGCATTTTCGCACTTTTGGCTTTGGTGTGGCTAAAAACTTTTCGCGCTTAAAAAGAAATTTATCAAAAACACGCTACAATACGCTACTTTGTTTTGGCAGGCTTTTATTTTATTTGGCAGATTTTATTTTATTTGGAAGGTTTCACAAAATGCGCTTAAGACTAAATCATATCGGCTATATCGCCAACAAAATCGCCCTAGAGCTTTACAACGCTAGCTTTGTAACGCTAAATGTCCCTCTAGAATCACTATCGAAAGTCGCCCAAGAAATCCTAGAATCTGATACCAAAAAAGAACTTGCTATCGATAAAAAAGCCCAAGAAATCGTAGAGGAAAATCAGCAAGAGGTGGATTTTATCCGTGCTGATGAGCGGAGGCTTTTTGGGCTTATCAAGCGACAGATTGCAAATGAAGAGAAGTTTTTGCTTTTTTGGGACGATAGGTATAATGCCCTCTCTCACAAGATTTTGGATACGCTTATCCAAAAGCAATATATCAGCTTCCATATCAGCAACAATCAAGTGAAAAATGTGATTTTCAAAGCGATAGATTCTTTTGCCAAAATGCACGATAGTATCCAAGATGAGGTAATGCAAAAAATCAAAAACTACAAGCGCAAACTTCTAGCAGGCACTGATGAATACGAGCTAATCTATGAAAAACTCTATGATGAGGAGCTACGCAAAAAAGGGTTTTTGTAGGATTTGGTGGGTTTGATGGTTTGCAGATTTTGGTGGAGTTTTTTGGTAGCATTTTTTTGTTGGGGGTTAGTTAGGGCTGGTTGTTTGTGAAGGGTGGTTGAGAATATCTACCATCGGGGCAGTTGTTTGGAATCTTTGTCAAGGAAACAGGTATGAAAAAAATCTCTACAAAATCACAAAAAAAACAAGTTTGGATATATTGTGCAAATGGTGCGTTTTTTAGCGGGAGGCTTTTTGCAGGGGGTGGCACGAGTGTGGGTGAGCTAGTGTTTAACACTTCTCTTTGTGGATACCAAGAAATCATTACCGACCCGAGCTATGCGGGGCAGTTTATTACTTTTTGTATGCCAGAGATTGGGATTGTGGGGACAAATGAGCAAGATTGCGAAAGTAAGGGGGTGTTTTGCAGAGGGGTGCTAGTGCGACATTATGAAGATTTTGTGTCAAATTTTCGCTCTACGCAGAGCTTGGAGAAGTTTTTGGATTCTAAAGGTGTGCTAGGGATATGCGACATAGACACCCGTGCTATCGTAAAAATGCTTCGCAAAGAGGGTGCTATGATGATGATAGCTTCTAGCGAGATAAGCGACAAAGATGAGCTAGCTAGGATTCTATCACGCTCCACTCCCATAGAGCTAGAAAATCTAATCGAGCAAGTAAGCACCAAGTCGCCTTATACACACGATGAAGCGGAGTTTGACTTTGCTAAAATGCAATATGCAAAGCCAAAGACACATACCAAAATCATCGTTATAGATTTCGGCGCGAAGCGAAATATCCTAAATGAGCTTGCAGAAGTCGGGCTAGAGCCTGAAGTGTGGGGGTATGAGTTTAGCGCGGAGGAGGTTATCACTTGCTTTAGGGAGGGCGAGATTGGCGGGGTGTTTCTCTCAAATGGACCGGGCGACCCTAAGTTTTTGCGCCCACAGATTGAACAAATCAAAAAGCTAATAGAAGCAAAAATCCCTATGTTTGGGATTTGTCTAGGGCATCAGCTACTATCAATTGCGCACGGACACCAAACGCATAAGCTAAAATTTGGGCATCACGGCGGGAATCACCCCGTGAAAAATCTAACCACTCAAAGCATAGAAATCACTTCCCAAAATCATATCTACTCTGTGCCAGAGTCCATAGCGCAAGTCGCCCACATAACGCACAGAAATCTTTTTGATGATAGTATTGAGGGGGTGCGCTATAAAGATTCGCCGATTTTTTCCCTGCAGCATCACCCAGAGGCAAGCCCCGGTCCAAAAGAATCACGCAGTATTTTTGCAGAATTTGCCACATTGATAAAAGAGCATAAAAAGGTGTAGAGATATAAAAAGCTATGGGGTTTATTTTTGATTGGTTTATTTTGTGGCGCAAGCCTAGTATGCGTCCTCTCTCGTAGATATTTTTATGATTTCTATGACTAGCTCGGTATTTTTTACAAAGCCTATTATGCGGTAGTGTCCGACACGCCACCGCCATAAATCTTTAGCTCCTTGCATTTTCTTGCAATTTGGCAGGGCTGTGGGGTTTGTCGCTTGGGCTAATTTCTCATCTATAAATAATCTCACCAAATGGATTCCGTTTGGGTCGCCTCTGTATTGTTTGGTTAGAAATTTATCGGCACTATTTGATAGCCTAATTTCCATAAGCAAAACCTTGCAACTCTCTATCAAGCTCCGCCCTAAGCCTATTTTGCTCTTTTTCTGGCAAGGCTTCAAAATCTTTTGTGATTTTTTGTATCGCTGGGGAATCTTTAAGTGTGTAAAACTTTGATTCATTTGATTTGGGTTCTTTTGATTTGCCGACTTTGCATTTTACATTTGCTGCTTTTGCCATATTTTTAAACGCCCTTATAAGCTCATTGCTAGGGTTTTCTAGGGTCAGAGTCATTGTCATCGCTTATCCTTTGATAAAGTTTTGTGATAAATTTTTGGTATTTTATCTAAAAATCTAAAAATTTTTGTGTTTATTTGATTTGTGGATTTTGCCCTGCTTCCCACGCTTTGATTTGCTCGATGAGTGGGGATATGTCGTAGGATTTGATTTTAGATTCCATTGTGGCTAGGTATTTATCGATATTTTGCGCTGTCAAAATATGTGCCCCATCTGCTATGGCGTCTAACTGCATTGAGTTCATATCTTCTCTATAATGTCTCGCATCAAAATAATTATTTAGACTATCAGCATAGTCCAAATCATCAAATCCATAAATTTTGGCATTTTTATACTTTGCACTCTCTTGTATGAACCATTTAATCGTATGTTTCCAATCATCAAAATATCTCTTTGGGCTACGATATTTGTCAGTCCCAAACAACCATTCCCCATCATTCCAATAATATGGGATATTCCAAAAAAACCGTGATTGTGTTGGCAAAACAAAATGAAAATTGACTTGTGGATTTTGCTCTACATACACAAAAATGCGTTCTTTGATATATTTGTGTATGTTATTTCTTTCAACTATATCAATATTTTTGGTTTTGTAGCTGTTATTTTGATATATTTTTATTTCTTGTAGAAATCTTTGTTTTTCATCAAAATTCCACTTTTTAAATCCATAAGCGTCTTTGTTATACCAAGGTCCATATTCTTTAAATGTCCTCCCTACACATTCAAATTTTTTACTCCACTTCACAGCGCATTTGATAAAATGTTTATCAAAATAAATTTTTAGATTTTCCCAAAAAGTATTATTGATATTTTGTAAAGAAATTATTTGCACTTTATTGAATTCTCCATTAACTAATATATAATTATCCAAAGAGTATGCAATTTGTTTTATTTGTTTGTGCTTTAGTATATATTGCAATAAGGCTTCTCTTTCATCAATCCTAGAACTTCCTATTGCGAAGTTAAACCATTTGCCACCTATTTTTTCATCTGCCTCTTTTGCTAAGGTGTTTTGAAACATAGATGAACCTAAGAGTATGCTATCAAAATCCAAAAAATCTATGGCTTTATTTATGGGTAAATTTTTTTCATACACAATTGTTTGTTCCCTCAAATATGGTTTATGAAAAAGCATTAAAGGGTCATAAAGCCATAATAACCCAATAAATGCGACAACTAATAATGCTGATGGACAAAAACTTCCCACAAAGAAAATAACAAAATGCTGATAATTTTTGTCATTGTGAGATTTATAGTGTGATTCATCGTGCTTTATTTCGTCATTGCGAGATTTACTAAAGAAACTTCGCTTTGCTTGTTTTGCGTTGGCAAAATCGTGGCAATCTATTTTGGATTTTTGGATTTGCAAGCGTGGGTCGGTGCTTTGCACAGACGCTTCGGCGTTTGCAACGCTTCGCAATGACGGATTAGACTTTGTTTTCATTGTTTCGTCCCCTAAAAATTAAAATACAAAAATGGTGTGTATGCGTTTGAATCAAGTAGATTTGAGAGCATAGCCCAAATGGCTATATAAAAAAGCGCGATAGTTAGCACAAAGCGCGTAAATACCGCACCACCTTTGAGATAAATCTTTTTGCTAAAAATGCGTAATGCAATGCGGAATCGTAAAGATTGCGTGTCAAAATTTTTCAGCATTTCAAAACTATTTTTACACGCCAAACATACGATAAATGCGATAATAATATAAAAAATCGTGTCATTTCGCCCACCTATTTGCGCTAGGACTTCAGGCATTCTGTGTAGTTTCTGTGGCAACTCTACCCACACGAATCCAAACATTCCTTTAATAAGATTCACCGCGCCACTTAGATTTTCTGCGCGGAAAAATATCCAAGCGATATTGATAAAGTTAAATGTGATAAACCAGCAAAGGAATTTATAGCTCTTTGTTTGCGTAAATTTAATAAAGGCATTTGTTTGATTTAAACTTTGATGAATCCACGAATAAATCCTATGAATCATCATTGCCACTCCGTGTAACACTCCCCATATCACAAATCCCCACCCAGCTCCGTGCCAAATACCGCTTAAAAACGCCACGATAAAAAGATTGCGTAAGTTTAGAATCTTGCTCACACGATTGCCGCCTAGCGGGATATATAAGCATTCGCGTAAAAATCGCCCTAGCGTAATATGCCACCTGCGCCAAAACTCTGCGATATTTAGCGATTTATAAGGCGAATCAAAGTTAAGTGGCAACACTATGCCAAACATTAGGGCTAACCCCATCGCCATATCGCAATATCCGCTAAAGTCAAAATATAGCTGAAATGTGTAGCTTAGCGAAGTTACCCAAGATTCTACGATATTTAAGAAACCGCCCTTTTCTACTACGCCAAATCCTGCATTTGCCCATTTGGCGAAACTATCAGCGATGAATACTTTTTTGAAAAGCCCAATGCTAAATATAAAAATGCCTTTGGATAGAAATTCGTAGTTGATTATAGGTTGTGTGTTGTCTTTTTGGGATTCTACCCACCCCCTTACCCCCTCCGCAAGGGAGGGGGAATTTTTAGAGTGTGTTGATTCCATTTCGTCATTGCCACGATTCCACTCTGTCAGAGTGGAATCGTGGCAATCTATTTTGTTTTTACTTATGGATTGCTTCGTTGCACTTGCTTCGCTTCGTGCGCCTTGCAATGATGATTCGACAGATTTGCTTGTGGATTGCCACGAATCTGCTAACGCAGATTCTCGCAATGACGGATTTGTGGATTCCACAATTCTAGTATTTGCGGTGGTGCTTGTGGAGTTTTTGCTAGATTTTGGGAGTGAGCTAGACTGAAGTGTCTGCGAACTCTCAAAATCTAGCAAATCTGCGCAATGATTACCCGAAGGCGAATTGCCCATTTTAGCAAATTGTGGCATCATCTCGCGGTGATGCACTATCGGTCCCGCAATCAACTGCGGAAAAAAGCTAATAAACAACGCATAATCCACAAAATCAATATGTAGATTTTCATCTAACTCGCCTTTGGTGCGCTTGTAGCAGTCAAACAAAAATGCGATTTGCTGAAAGGTTACAAAAGACAATGCAAGTGGGAGCAAAATATGAGGCAGCGGAATATCAAAGTCTAAATGTGTGAGTTTGCTAAAGGTGTTAAAATTCTCTAGCAAAAAGTCTGTGTATTTGAAAAAGCCTAAAAGGGAAAGATTAAAGATAATGCCAAGAATGAAGTAGAATTTTGGGACAAATTCGTCTTTCGGCGATAAATCGTGGAGACTTGCCGCTCGCTTCGTCAATAGACTCTCAGTCTTATTTCCTTGCTCGTGGCTACGCAACCCCGATTTTTCACTCGAAATACTAGAATTTGTATGGTTATTTTTGTGGATTGCTTCGTTCGCTTCGCTCCCTAGCAATGACGAAACATCGGCGTTTGAATCGTGTAAGGCACTAGAATCTAAATAGTGATTCCCCCCCCCCCATTAGTTGCGCTAGATTTTAGCGCAACTAATGAAGTAGAGTTTTTTAAAATCAACTTTGCCAAAGTGTAATTTATGATAATCGAGCTAAGCAAAATAGGTAAATATGCTACTTTCCAAAACGCATAGAAAAATAGCGATGAGACAATCAAAAAGATTTTTGCAACTTTGTAGTGGGACTTGAATCGCGCTTTTTTAAGCAAATGAAACACTATCCACACGATAGGTAAAAATACAAAGATGAATGTAAATGAGGAGAATAGCATTTATGTCCTTATTTTAAGAAATTTTCAGTAAAAAGTTTTTTTTTACAAGACTTTGCAAGAATCATCAAGAATCTTTTTGTAGAAAATCTTGTGGATTTTGGCAAGGAATTTTTATAAAAAATCACAAAATCTACATAGAGGTAATGCGGACACACTAAAAGCACAACTAAAATCCTACTAAAGTCTTGCAAAGAATCTCACAAAGTAGCAAAAACTATGCAAGGCGTAATAAAAATAACAGAGCACAAAGAGTAATAAAACCAAAATAACAAAGCGCAATGATAACAAAAAAAACAAATTAAATTCAAATACTTCTAAAACTATATTTTAAGGAAAAAGCTCTAGTGGGACTTTTAGCACGGTTTTATGCACTTCGGGGACTTTTTTGGCTGTCGCACCACCAAAATCCTCTAGCCCAAGTCCGCCTGCGTGGACATCTTGTGGGAAAAACACTGCTAGTGTTCCTGCGTTTAGAAATAGCTTTGAGCAGTGATTGGGAGTTTTATACACAAGCAAATCTTTTTCTGCATCGTATTTTTCTTCTATCGTGCATTCCCCACTAGGAGCGATGAGGAAATACTCCTGCCCTCGCACGATAAGCTGAAAATCCACAAACTCTTTGTGGCTTTCAAAAAAGGCTTTGGATTCTAGCTTTAGCGGATAGCTTTGCTCGATTGCGTAGATATTTTTGGTGATTTGGATTTTGCTCTCGCCCTTTGTGGATAGGATTCTTTGGTGGATTGGGCTTTTGGGGGTGAGTGCTTCAAGCATATATGGATATACATATTGGAGTGCTTCAAAGACATTCGGAGGTTCTTCATTTACGCTGTTTGGATTGATTTGAGCGCGATTTTCATCGATATTTAGACTATCAAAAAACTCTGGTGCAAAAACCTGCAAAAGCGCACCCGCCTTACCAAATACTGCCATTTTTACCCCTTTATTCACAAAAAATAAGCGCGACAAGCAGAAATACCGCGCTTTTAGTCTTTCATTGTAGCATTTTTGTTTGTATTTGTGCTAAAGATTTTGCCTAGATTTTGCTAGGCACTTTTTTGCAGACTTACTTTTTGCCACCTATTTTTATCGCTATTTCATTTGTGCAGCGACTTCATCAGCGAAGTTTTCAGCTTTTTTTTCTATCCCTTCGCCAAGCTCAAAGCGCGTATATTCTAGGATTTCTATCTCATCGCCTAGCTCTTTTGACTTTTCTTTCACAACTTGTGCAATCGTTTTTTTGTCATCTAGCACAAAAAACTGCCCTAGCAAAGTAAGCCTTTGGTCGATGAGTGTGTTATCTGCGATAAATCTCTCAAGTTGTCCTGGGACAATCTTATCCCAAATCGCCTCTGGCTTGCCCTGCTTGGCTAGGTTTTCTTTTATCTTGGCTTCTTGCTTTTTTAGCACTTCATCGCTAAGCTGTGCGCGAGAGACAAATTCTGGCACATTTTTGAGAGGTTTGCCAAGTCGCTTTAGCTCTTCGTTTTCTTTCTCTATTTCAGCGGCAAGTGCTACGCATTCTTTTTCCAAAAATTCTTTGCTAAATCCACTATAATCAAGCACTGTGGGCTTCATAGCCGCTGCGTGCATACATAGATTTCGCACTAGCTCGGCGATTTTTTCTGCATTTGCGCTGTTTTGGAATCTGGCACTGATAAGCACGCCTACTCGTCCATTGAAATGCACATATCCATTTACAAGCGTGTTTGGCTGTGCTTTTATGCTTTTGATTCTGCGGAGTATGATATTTTCGCCGATTTTTGCGATTTGGCTTTTTAGGTAATCATCAAAGCTGCTAGAATCTATTTGCAGATTTTGCAAGTCTTGCGCATCATTTGCGGAGTTTTCATAGGCAAGCGAAGTGATTTTTGCTACCAAGTCTTTGAAGTTGTCGTTTTTGGCGACAAAATCTGTTTCGCTGTTTATCTCTATAAGCGAGGCTTTGGAAAAATCCTTTGCCACTTCCACAGAGATGACACCCTCTGCGGCTACTCTGTCAGCTTTTTTTGCAGCTTTGCTAAGCCCTTTTTCACGCAAGTATTCTACCGCTTTTTCCAAATCTCCTTTTACCTCGACAAGTGCTTTTTTGCAGTCCATCATTCCCGCGTCTGTCATCTCGCGGAGCTGCTTTACAAGCTGTGCGCTAATCTCACTCATCTTCGCCACCTTTTTGTGATTTTGGGCTTTCTTTTGGAGTGCTTTTTGGTGCTCTAGGAGCGCGTGGAGCTCTGGGGGCTCTAGGCTTTTTGCTAGCTTCACTTGTTTCATCTGCTTGGCTGGAGCTTTTTTCTGTCGTAGATTCTTGCATAGCCTCTTGCAAGACTTCTTGTTTTTCTTTCTCGCTTGCAGGCACATATTCGCTTGATTGGGCGAAGTCTCCCTCTTGCAGTGCTTCAGAGTTCATCTCTCTCCCCTCAATGATAGCCTCACTCATTTCTTTGCAAAATAGCTGAATAGAGCGAATCGCATCATCATTTCCCGGGATAGGATAGTCTACTTTGTCAGGGTCGCAGTTGGTATCAAGCGGGGCGACTACGGGTATGCCAAGTCTGCGTGCTTCTGCTACGGCGATTTTTTCTTTTACGACATCGATGACAAAAAGCATATCAGGGGCTTTTTTTAGGTGTCGCACACCACCCAAATATTGAGTAAGTTTGTCTTTTTTGCGAAGTAGCATAAGTTTTTCTTTTTTGGTTAGCAAGTCGATTTGCCCGCTAGATTCCATTTCTTCGATGATTTCTAGCTTGCGGACAGAACGCTTTATCGTGCTGAAGTTTGTTAGCATTCCGCCTAGCCAGCGATAATTCACATAGGGGACATTTACTTGCTCGGCTACTTCTTTGATAGCTTCGCTTGCTTGTCGCTTCGTCCCTACAAACATTATCACTTTGCCTTGTGAAGCCGCTTCTCGCACGATATTGTAAGTGTATCGAAAGTATCGTAAAGTCTTTTGTAAGTCAATAATGTGGATATTTTTGCGCACACCAAAGATAAATGGCTTCATCTTTGGATTCCACCGCCTTGTCTGATGCCCGAAATGCACACCGCATTCAAGCAAGTCTTTCATCGTTACCATTGTAGATTCTCCTCTTTAGATTTGGTTTGTCCTCCACGCTCTTTAACGCAAAAAGGCTTTTGCTAGCCCAAATAGCGCAACACAAATAAGGAATAGCGTGTGTGAAATGTAGTCTCGCACTTAGATTTTGAGACAAAATGGACGAGCGGATTCTAGCCTAGTATCCCTGATTTTTTGCTTAAATTTAGCAAAATCAAAGCAAAACCACATAATCAAACGCAATCAAATGGAATAATTTAGCTTTTTGCGATAAAATGCGCGTTTTTGGCTTATAAGATTTTGGCTTGTAAGGGTAGAGATGCAGAAGCGGTCGTATTTTATGCTTGGGATTGAGCTGTATATGGAGGATTTTTTGCCATTAGATATTTATGGCGAGCTAGGACTTCGCCCTAGTGAGTGCAAAATCCCACAAAAAGAAGCCATAACCCTTTCTTACAAGGATTGGAGGGCAAGCCTAGAGCGTTATGAAGACGATGATTCTAGTGGTATTGAGTCGCAAGTGCAGCACAAAGCAGATGAGGCAAAAGACACAAAAATCGATGAAGCAAAGAAAATAAAAGGATTTTACAAAATCCGCTCCAAATCTTTTGAGTTTCATTCTTTTCGCAAAGAGTGCGATAGGTTTGTCGCAAGGCTAGAAAAAAAGAAAAAATCCCTCCTAGCGATTAAACAAAAGCATAACGCCTTTATCGTGCTTAGAATCTATGCTTTTATCAACAAAAAAGACTTCATAAGACACGATTCTATATGGCTAAATCTATCCGCAAGCACAAGCCGATTTTGCGCTAGTGTAAATGCGAGAATCCTCACACAAATAAAGGTGCTATGATGAGTGCAAAAACTCCACAAAATCCTACCCCAAAATCTAAAATTGACACAGAATCAACACATAAAATAAACCCCGAAATCCGCTCCAAAACAAACTCCAAAATCCACCTAGAAAATCAGCAAAAAATCCAGCCAAAAAATCATTGGAAAGGGACAAAAATGCCACCAAAAGTGGTGCTTGTAAGCTCGCTACTTTTAAGCGCGATTATCATCACAGCAAACTACACCGTGCAGTTCAAAATAGGCTCTACACCGCTTACTTTTGGTGCGCTTACTTATCCTTTTAGCTTCTTGCTACTAGATGTTTTGAGTGAAAAATACGGCAAACAAGAGGTGGTAAAAGTGCTTTTTTTGGGGCTTTTGATTGCTTTTTATCCCTCTTATTTTGCTTCCACTCCACAAATCGCCCTTGCTTCTATCATCGCCTTTTGTGTATCCCAGCCGCTTGATGTAGTGATTTTTTATACGCTAAAGACTTACGCGCCAAGACATTGGTGGCTTAGAAATGGCGGCTCGACATTGAGTGCGCAATTTATTGATACGATAGTGTTTTTTTGTGTGGCGTTTTGGGCGGTGCAATCTGTGGGTGAGTCTTTGCAAATGGCGTTGGCTGATTATTGTATAAAAGCAATGGTAAGCCTTGCAAACACGCCGATTTTTTACCTGCTTGCGATTCGGGCAAAGCGGATTTGGCGCAATATCACTTAAATGCAAATATCACTTAAGGGATTGTGCAATAAGGGTATTGTGTAAGATTTTGCACGAAAATTTGCGTTAATTTTGCAAAACGCTTAGTGCAAGCACAGCACAACTGCGATAGCAAACCCGCCATCGTGGCTAATGCTTAGGGTAAATTTGGGGGTAGGTAAAGTAGATGAAGTGCTAGCTACTTTGTCAGCTACTTTGCTAGATAAATGACTTTTTTTGAAGTGCTTTGAGAAATGCTTTGAAGCGCGTTTGGATAGTGTGATTTGAGGGGCGTTTGCGCTTGTGTAGGACACAATCATATCTTTGAACCCTAGATTTTTGCTGATACCCACACCAAGTGCTTTGCTACACGCTTCTTTGCTTGCGAAAAACCCAGCCACACTCGCAGGAGCAAAGCCTTTTGATTGGAGTAGCTCTATCTCGCGTTTGCGCAAAAATCGCTTCAAAAACGCCTCTTTATAGCGAGATAAAATCCGCTCTATGCGAGAGATTTTTACAATATCAATGCCAACGCGTGGTAACCAAATGCACGGCGATTCTGCAAAATCCACAAAATCACTTTGACAATCTTTTCTCGCAGAATCTAGCAAAGCCTTTTTTGAGCCTAAAGACTTGTGAGATTTTTTGCAAGATTCTTTGCTAGATTTTGTAGATTTGCTAGCGCACTTAGGCGCACACTTAGCAGAGTTTTTTTTTATCTTGTGTTTTGGCATTTATTTGCTTTATTTATTTCTACCTACGCTTAGAAACCCCCCACGCCTTAAAGTCTTTAGGGAATCAAAAATTTAAGAATCCAAAAATTGCAAAGCGATTCTACAAAATAGCAAGATTTACCCTAAAGATTCCCCTAAAAGATTCCAAAGACTTTATAAAAGCTACAAAGACTTACGAAAGCTGTATGATATAGTTTGTGAAAAGCACCGCGCTTACTTCGCCGTCCATCAAAAATTCATTAAACCTATCCCTTAGCTCATTAAGGGCGCGATTTTTTCCTTTTGTGGTGTTTAGCTCCTCGGGACTTTTGGTGCTTAGCACATCAATGATTGTGGATTTTATGATGTCGAGTTTTCTCTCTACTTCAGCTTGGAGCTTGGCATCGCTTAGCACGAGTGAGACACTCACTTGCAAAAACGCTATTCTGCCTTGCCCAGATAGATTGATAAGAAATGGTTGCCCCACGATTGGGAAAATCGGACCGGGGTTTAGAAACACTGCAGCTTCGCTACTAAGGTTTGAATTTCGCTTCATAGATTTTTCTTGCTTGGCGGGCTTTTTTGCTCCCTCCTCTGCTCCCTCTTCTTCCTCGTGTCCACCACTCATTAGCATTATTACCACCACACCTATGATGATGAGAAGTAGCACCGCACCCAAGATGATAAATAGCATCATCTTGCTACCGCCTTTTGCTCCTTCTTGCTGGCTGTTTTCTTCTTCTGTCATTGTTGCTCCTTTGCCTTTGGTTTAGCATAATTCTTTGGGCGCAAAGTATGTAAGCGAACTTTTTCCAAATCTCTTTGTCCGCACTTGAGAGAAGCACCCCAAGCACTCTTTAAACGCGTATAAGCTACTATGCTCGATAATGATAAGCCCTAACGCCCTAGAGTGAATATGAGCGATAATATTAGCGCATTTTTCATAAATATCGGCATAATTTTGGCGTATAAAAAATGGCGGGTCTATATACAATATACTAGAATCTGTGAGGGTGGCAAGAAATGTAGGGAGATTTTGTAGGCTATCGCCCTGTATGATTTGATAGTTTTGGGATTTTTGGGGATTTTGTTTTGGTGCTTGCTTGTCTATGTGTTTGCTTATGAGCGTGAGATTTTGCCTAAGGATTTCCAAAGCCTCTTTATCTTGCTCAAAAAATACCGCCTTTGTCGCACCACGACTAAGTGCCTCTATCCCCATACTCCCACTCCCGCTAAATGCTTCTATGAAGTGCATACCGATGATATAGCTCCCCAAAGTATCAAAGCAAGATTCTTTCAAAATCGCCTTGCTTGGACGCGCTACCTTTGGTGCGTAGAGCTTTAGCCCTTTGTGCTTGCCACCTATCACGCGCAGTGTCTTTTGTGTGTGTGGTGGCTTGCGCGTGTGGTGGGCTTGCGCGTGGCTTTTGGTGCGACTTTGCGTGCGTGGTGGTTTTGATTTTGGCATAGATTTTGACTGCTTTTGCTTGGATTTGGCTATTTGCGAGATTCTTTGTTCGCTTGGAGTATTTCATAGAGTTTTTGACGAAAGTCATTTAGCGTTTCTTGGATAAGCGCGTCAATCTGGGCAAAAGTCTTGGCATCTTTTGGGCTAAGGGAGGCGATTTGCTTTCCTTTGCAATACCGCTCATAAAAAATCCGCAAATTTGCTTTGAGTGTCTCTGGGGTAAAGGGCTTTTTGATATGCGCACCGCTAAAATTCCCCACCAAGCACACAGGCTTCATATCGCACGCTTGGTAGTCTGATAGCACAAAATCGCATTTTTCTAGCGAGGTTTGGTAGTCTTTTAGGTATGGTTCTAGGCTTTTTTGGAGTAGTTCGGATTCACACATTATGGCGATTTTCATTGGGCTTCCTTGTGGCTTACCTTTCATTGTCTTTGCTATCAAGCGCGAAGTCGCTTAGCGCGTTTGCAAAGTGCTTAGCGCGTTTGTAGATTTTGATGCACTTGCAGATTTTTGCAAATCTCTTTGCAAATGCTTTGTCAAACGCTTTTTGTGGTGCATTCTTGCAAGTCTCTTTGCAAATGCTTTTTCTTATAAAGCTGGCTTAAGCCTGACATTATACGCTTTTATCTTAAATCACTTTAGAATCTTAAAATCCTAATTCTTTGCCATACTTAATTTATATGTCATACTTCAAACGCACAACCCCAAAGTATCTCAAATCATTTGTCATTGCGAGAAAATCCGTAAGGATTTTTGTGGTAATCTATGTCTTTGTCTGTCATTGCGAGAATCTGCGTTAGCAGATTCGTGGCAATCCAAAATTAGCT
Source organism: Helicobacter sp. MIT 01-3238 (assembly GCF_003364135.1). Taxonomy (NCBI): domain Bacteria; kingdom Pseudomonadati; phylum Campylobacterota; class Epsilonproteobacteria; order Campylobacterales; family Helicobacteraceae; genus Helicobacter; species Helicobacter sp. MIT 01-3238. The sequence goes on along the minus strand of NZ_NXLN01000033.1, from coordinate 5,332 downwards.
TTAATGAGAGCAACACCATAAATCCCCCCTCCCTTGCGAATTAGGGCAAGCAAATTATTTCCCCTCCATTGCGAGCGTAAGCAAAGCAATTATTTCCCCCTCTTTTGCGGAGGGGGATTAAGGTGGTGGGTTTGATTTTTAGTCACTTTACTTTTTGTGAGCAAAAAACAAAAATTGCATTATCAAAATCTAAAAGGAGTGTTTATGATTTTTTATGTGATAATAACTTTTTTATGGGTTTTGCTTTTGGCTGGTGGTTTGCATATCAAAGATTGCAAATTGCATAAGGATATGTTGCATAAGGGTATGTAGTTTATAGAAAGAAGTGCTAGAAGTTTCAAAAGAGATTTCACAAAATAAGAGGCTATAAAAGAGAAAAAATAATCTGCAAAAGGCAAAGCAAAAAGATAGCGAGTGAGGCTTACCCATAAAAATGGCTATTTTTTGCTATATGGTGGCTTGCTATCATAATATATCTCATTATGTAGTCATTGTAAAAATGCAGTGTGATAAGCCCGATAAAGCATAAATACAATGCTAAAACTATCGTCATTTTTACTCCTTTCTTATGTGGGATTTGTGTGGGATTTTGGTTTAAATTTGACTTTTTAGATTTTTTTTTTTATAATCCGCTTTGAGAGTTAGCTTATCGCTGTCTTTATGATAAACTAGGCTGAAAAGAATGCCTAACCTAAGCTAACTCCTTACATACAACAACTCATTATTTTTATTAAATCTAAAACTTGCTTATACTTGTCTGCATAAGTTGTTTTGTATTGTATTTTTCCCTCTTTATCCACACTTACACTAATCAAATCTAAAATGTTTTCTTTGTCTCTAAAAGGCTTGTAAAAATACAAACTTCCTCTTTTATCTTTTGTAACAAAAAGCGGATTTGTGAGAATCTCTTTTAATGCGCCTGTGAGATTGTTTCTTTTTTCTTTTTTGTTTCCAAATTTACCATTTTTATGAAAATGCCCATAAGCATAAGGTAGATATATTTTTACCTCGCCTGCTGGCGTTTGCATTGCTATTTTATTTTGGCTTAGTTTTTTGATATTTTTGCTATTTAGAAAACTATCCATAAAATCCTTGTATTTCTGCATAGCAGGAAGTGTAGATATTTCGCCCATTTGGGTATAGTCTAACTCATTATCTTTGATAAACTTACTTATGATGTCAGCTTCTTTCACTTGCTCCCCTTTTTCTAAAGCGGGTATTATATCACTTTTTATGTGGATTTTCTCTAGGATAGCTTTAGCGCGGGGGTTTGTGCGGGCTTTTTTGGCAAGCATTTGGAGTTTTTGTGTTGGCTATACTTTTGTTTGCTTTGCTGGCTAGATTTTGGCTTGCTCGGTTTTGTGTTGGCGATTTTGCTAACCCAAAAACACCCCGCCAAACCCCCTAAAATCCGCCGTTTTTTTTTTTTTTTGGTTTTTTTGCAAAATTTTGCGATTTTTTTCTTTCATTTAAGGATTATTTAAGCTACATTTACCTATCATTTACCTTGACTTTTTTATAGCTTTGTGAAATCCAACCCAAAATCACAAGCGAATAAAAAAGGAATCTAGCTAAGTAGCTAGATTTTGATTTCACTTTATGGATTTTGCGTTTATCACAAACGCAGTCAAATAAAGTAACACAAAGGAGCAAAAATGAAAAGAGAACAAAAGCAAGTGCTTCTAGCACAGCAAGGTAGCTCTATAAACGAGAGAGAGAGAGAGAGAGAGAGTAGCTCACGCTTAGTTCTTTCCCCCACAAGTCAAAGCATTTGTCATACTACAATCCCTTGTCATACTGAGCGAAGCGAAGTATCTCGAGTAGAATCAAATAGAGATATTTCGGTTTCTGCGAAACCTCAATATGACAAAGTGGGTGGGCATAATGTTAGTTCCCCCTCTATTGTAGGTGGCGATTCTACTTATTCCCCCTCCCTTGCGGAGGGGGCTAGGGGGTGGGTAGATACCACCTCCGCTTCTCAAGCAAAGTCGGCAACTGCTAACGACAAAAACGCAACTGCTAGCAATGCGAATGTTTCCGTTATCGTAGGCAAATCAAACGCTACGACTTCTCACAATGTGGATACCCACCCCCAAACCCCCTCCGCAAGGGAGGGGGCTTTAGAAAAAGCAAACTCCGCAGTTTGTCATACTACAACTTCTTGTCATACTGAGGGCGTAGCCCGAAGTATCTCAAAAGATTCCATTTCTTGTCATACTGAGGCTTTAGCCGAAGTATCTCAAAAACAAAATAGAGATATTTCGCTGTCGCTCAATATGACAACGAAAAATGAGCAATATGACAATGTTGCAAAGTATGACAATGTAAAAAAATCTCACAATTCCAAATCCAAACGCCTAGCACTATCTCTAGCTACTGCTAGCATTATCGTTAGTGGTGCACTAGATATATCTGCAGCGGCTTGTCGGTGGAGTGAGGACTGGAGTAGAGGCGATGCAAACTCACACGGAGTGGGGCGATTTAGCAGGATTGATTGCACGGGCAATAGTGCTGATATGTCCGTTATGTTTTCTAGGACTTATACACAACCAAACTACTACCTTGAGCTAAGGTGGTATCTAAGTGGTAGCACGAGCAATCCAAATGTGAGCGCGACTTTCTCTGCAGATGGTTGGACAAATGGTGGGCACGCACACGGACGCCCTACTTCTCAACTACTCCAAGAAGTATATATGAATAACTTAAGTGCGCCAAACACCAATTTTGCTTACACAAATAATACTTTAAAACCTATCGGCAAAGTAGGGGTATTCATCTCTAATGGTTCTTCTTTGGGAAGTCTATCCTTGACGGGGAATTTCTCACAAGGCGTGTCTGTCTCTTCTAGCTCTATTAGTAACTTTGTCAATAACGGCACAGTACCCAATATAACTCTAGGTAGCAACTCGACATTTGGTAGTTTTCAAAATAAAGGCACGATAAATACTCTAAATGTCAATGGTGGCTCTCGTATCGGTAGCTTTACTAACTATGGCACGATAGGCACGATAAATGTCGGTGATAGAAATGTATCTAACTCTGGCTTTCTAAATAACTTTAGCTCTGGCACTATAAACACTGTGAATATCTATAACACCTCTATAACCATAAGAGGCTCTAGCTCCACTTGGAATGATGGCACAACTAGTGGAGAGCATATACTAGGTAGCAATTCTACCACCATAAACATCGCTGATAACTCTATCCAAATCCAAGCAGGAGATGATATAGAGGTAAATGGTGTGTATAAATTTGCCTCACTTGTAAAAAATGATAGTGGTAGTGTAGGCAGTCGTCTAGGCTATCGCCACCTAGCAGATACTGCTGGACTAAGCCTAAAGGCTAGCCCTGATGGCACAGGACTAATGATAAGTGCTGACATCGCTACTAGCTATGGTGCGAGTGCATATCGTGCGCTAGTGCTATCTATACTGCGCCGCAATGCTATGACGCAAAACATACTAGATACGATGACGACAAAGACATTCCATAGCGATAGGTATTACAATCAAGAAGTAGAACTTCGCTTGCTTCAGTATGATTTATCTCGCCTTACAAATCGCTCGTCCAAATTCTCAAAAACCACACGCAAAAATCAAAGCAAAGTCGATAAAGTGCGTGAAAAAATGGCTAAGCTAACCCTAGAGCAATCTAAAGGGCAAAATCTAGACAAAGGCTATAATAACTTTGAAGTCATAGACCAACTAGATGCTATCTTTATCCCTTATACAGGTAGGCGAGATTGGCGTTTCTTTGCACTGCCCTATGCTGCACATAGCTATGTGGATTTAGGCTCTTCTACTGCTATGGAGTATGCTGGTGGTGCGATATTTGGCGTGCAAAGAAACTTGCGAAGTGCTGGAATCTTTGGCGGGTATCTAGGATATGAGTTTGTAAATACTGATACAGAGCTAGTAGGTAATGTCGCAACTAGAATCCAAACTCAATCACTCCAAGCTGGGCTAAACTACTTCCAAACATTTGCGATTACTTCTAAGCTATGGGAAGGATTCTTGCGGGCAAATATTCGCGGTGGTGTGGATTTACCACAATTTAATATGCAGGCTAGCTCTTATAATCTAAAGCTAGCAAGCGATAGTGATAAAGTGCCATTGGTGATAATGTATAATGTGGGTGCAGAAGTCAAAGGTGGGCTTACATTTTATCAGTTCAAGCGCAACAGCTATGTAAGCCCTGAGGTAAGCCTAAGCTATGATATGATTTCTGCTCCAAAGAGCTGGATAGAAAAACCACTAGATACTGTAGGTGGAGCAAGCTATCGCCCACTAGGAGCACACGAATACTACAAAGCTGTCTATTGGCACTTGCCTCAACTAGGTGCTGCGGTGCGCTACTACAAAATGTGGGGCAATACTTTCCGCACAAACCTAAAAGCAGGGATAAAGTATAATATGCTAAATAAACAAAAAGCATATATCCAAATCGGTAACCTAAAAGACTCTAGCGAAATCACTTTGCCTGCAGTGTATGGAAATCTAGCGTTTGACTTTATCTGGATGATAAAGAAAAATCACGAGCTAAGTTTCGGCTATGATGGGCTATTCTATGCTAGCACATTTGCCAAAGAGCGAAACATTCGCGGAGAAATGGCAAAAACTGCGGATTGGTTTAATGGCGTAACTACGACTTTGAACTTCAAGTATGCGTATTGGTTCGGTGGCTCTGACTATGTAACAGACAAAGACGGAAACGCTGTATCTCGCTCCATAGCAGAGGGCAAAAAGTCCAAAAAAGGCAAAAAGTCCTCTAAGTCTAAAAAGTCAAAGAAGTCTAAGAAAAAAGTCTACTATATCGATGGGTAATGCCATTGTCATACTAAGGGCGTAGCTAAAAGTGTCTCAAAAGATTCTGCAAACAATGCAAAATCAAGTAGAGATATTTCGATTTCTTGCGAAACCTCAATATGACAAAAACAGGCTTTTTAGTTTTGTAAAGCACCCCCTCCCTAAATCCCTCTGCTACGGGGAGGGACTTTTTTGGTGTGCAACACCATTTTTGGTAGGCAACACTATATAATTCCCCCTCCTTTTACAAGTGGCAATCTTAAGATTCCCCCTCTCTTGCGAATGAGGGCAACACCATAATTTCCCCCTCCCTCTGCGGAAGGGGATAAATTAGTAGGGGGTGGGTATAAGCATTTGGTAGGGGAACTTAGATTAGGTTTAGATTTTAGGGATTTTTTGAGAGAGTGGGTTCTTTAGATTCTTAAGGCTTCGTCATTGTTGTTTTGCGCTGTTTTTTATCATTGCGAGCGAGTAAAGTGAGCGTGGCAAAACAAGCGTAGCGCAGTTTCTTTAGTAATCCACAAGAA
>NZ_NXLN01000032.1:0-25607 GCF_003364135.1 Helicobacter sp. MIT 01-3238 | reverse complement strand
GCGTTAGGATACTTGCTTTTTTAAACCCCCTCCCTTAGCACGAGGGTATTTGCTTTTCTTTAAGCCCCCTCCCTTGCGGAGGGGGTTTGGGGGTGGGTTTCCCCCCTTGAATCCCAAATAATGCAAACAACTTCTAACAATGCAAATATTCCCGTCATTGCGAGCGAGCAAAGCGAGCGTGGCAATCTATGTCTTTTTGTTTTTTTGTATGGATTGCCACGAATCGCTAAAGCGATTCTCGCAATGACGAGTTTGGCGCATTTTTGGATTGCCACGCAAATGCTGACACATTTGCTCGCAATGACGAAAAATGTTGTCATATTGAGGTTTTGCAAGAAACCGAAATATCCAAAAGGATTTTGCACTCCTTGCACTTTTTGTCATACTTAAGCGCAAGCAAAATATCTTTTCTGCAATGTAAGTTGTCATACTTAAGGGCTTCTAATCCCTAAGTATCTCTAAAAATCAACCCACCCCCTAACCCCCTCCGCAAGGGAGGGGGAACTCGCAAAATTACCATTTGCAGAGGGAGGGGGAATCCTTCTTGTCATTGCGAGTAAATGCGTTAGCATTTGCGTGGCAATCCACAAAAAAGAAATAGATTGCCACGCAAGTCTTGCGACTTGCTTGCAATGACGGTGCAGCGAAGTTTCTTTTGGTAATGATGATGAGGCTTATGGATTACTAAAGAAACTTAGGCTTTGCCTTGTTTTCTAAAGAAACTGCGCTTCGCTTGTTTTGCTACGATTTTGCTATGCAAAATCTCATAAAAAACAAAAATAAATCCTCGCAAGCCCAAACAAACACTCACAAATTCCACAAAACCCAAAAACAAGACAAAAACCACCACAAAACCATATCCATTTACAGCATATTTTCTAGCTCTGCTTCATTGATAATTTTTACGCCTAGCGCGCGGGCTTTTGCTTCTTTGCTCCCTGCACTCTCCCCGCAAAGCACAAAGTCTGTCTTGGCACTCACACTTCCGCTTACTCGCGCTCCTAGCGATTCTAGCATTTGCTTTATCTCATCGCGCGGGCGAGATAGAGTGCCTGTGATGACAAATGTTTTGCCCGCAAAAATCTGCCCCAAATCACGCTCATTATCCACATTATCCACATTGCTCACATTACCCGCATTGCCTGCACCACCTTGAGTGTTTGCTTCGCCCTGATTCCCCCCGCCTTGATTCTTATCGCCCAAAGCCCCACTTGAAGCATTTATCGTCCTAAGCGGTGGCACTTTTGGCGAGATAATCTCTAAAATCCTAGCGATGATTTTTGCATTTATCACGCCAAATTCCAAAATTGATTGCGCCATTTCCTCGCCAAATCCATTGATTGCCAAAATCTCATCTTTGCTTTTTGTATAAAACTCCACGCCAAAACTACTTGCAAGCTGCTTGCTAGCCCACTCCCCGATATTTGGGATACCTAGTGCGTTTATCACGCGCCACAGCTCCACGCCCTTGCTAGCTTGTATCGCTTCTAGTAGGTTAGCGATTTTTTTGTCTTTGAAGCCCTCCAAATCTGCCAAATCCTCCCTTTTTAGCGCGTAAATGTCCAAAATCGATGAGATTTTGCCCATATCATAAAGCAAGTATATGATTTTCTCACCCAAGCCATCGATATTTAGTGCCTTTTTGCTAGCAAAATGCACGATAGATTCTTTTACCCTAGCTTGACAAGAGAGATTTGCACAGCGGATAAAAATATCCTCTTTTACTAGCTCTTTATCGCATATCGGGCAGTGCGTGGGAGGGAGTATGCGCTTTTGTGTGCCATCGCGTCTTGTGGGGATTGATTTGATGATTTTGGGGATTACATCGCCACTTCGTATGAGGACTACAAAATCATTTATTTGTATGTCTTTTTTGGCTATCTCTGCGTAGTTGTGAAGTGTGGCACGAGAGATTTTCGCCCCCTCGATTTCCACAGGCTCTAGCTCGGCTACGGGCGTTATCACACCTGTGCGCCCCACTTGATGAGTGATTGAGAGAATTTTTGTGATTTTTTCTGACGCGGGGAATTTATACGCACAAGCAAAGCGTGGGGATTTGCTTGTCCAGCCTAGCTGCGCTTGAGAAGCAAAGCTATCTAGCATTATTACCATTCCATCTAGTAGCATTTCAAAATCACCTCGCTTAGATTTTAGCTTCTCATAGTGTGCGTGGATTTCTTGCGCGTCTTTTGCCACTGCCAAATCCCCCAAAAACGGCGCAAATCCAAAATCTTGGATTTGTCTCATCGCACCATAAAAGCTAGAATCCAAAAGCGCGAAATCTAGCTTAGAATTTGAGTTTGTTTTGCCCAAGTCCGCTTCGTTTGATTTTGCCTCATTTGATTTTGTTTCGCTTAAATCTACTTTGTTTGATTTTGTTTGGCTTAAATCTACTTCGTTTGATTTAGTCTCACTTGAGATTGTGCCTATGCCCCACGGGACAAAAAGTAGCTTTCGCTTAGCCGTTATGGCACTATCTAGCTGACGAAGCGAGCCCGCAGCGGCATTGCGTGGATTGGCAAAGAGTGGCTCGCCTTTTTGTAGTCGCTCGTTGTTGATACTCTCAAAATCCTCTTTTTTGATTACCACTTCGCCACGAATCTCTACTAGCTCTTTGTGTGGGATATGAAGCGGGATAGAGCGGATTGTCTTGGCATTGTGCAAGACTTCCTCGCCCACTAGCCCATCGCCTCTTGTCGCCGCGCTTATAAGCGTGCCGTTTTGATAGCGTAGATTTAGCGAAGCCCCATCAAATTTGGGCGAGCATACAAAAGACGCATTTGGATAGGATTTTAGGATTTTATCCACCCACTCGCTCATCTCGCCTACGCTAAACACATCATCTAAGCTCCACATTCTGCTTAAATGTCTAGACTTGCTAAACTCCTCTAGCACTTCGCCACCTACGCGTTGTGTAGGCGAGAGCGGGGATATACTCTGCGGGTGAGAATCCTCATAAGCCTTGACTTCGTGATATAAAATGTCGTATTCTTCATCGCTAGCGATTGGGTCATCTAAGACATAGTAGGCATAAGCATATTTAGAAAGTTTTGCCACCGCTTGTGTGTATTCATCAAAAGAAGCAAGCATTTTTTGCCTTTTATTTGAGGGTTTGTAAAGAAAAATAAAGAAAATTTGAAGTAAAATTATATAATTTTCTGCCTAATAAAGAGAATCTGCTTAAATAGAATCTACCCAAATCCAAAGGCGCAGAATCTTAAGCCACAAATCAATACTAAGGAGTTAGCTTGCTAAAAGATATAGACCAGCAAACAAGCCTGCACCTAAACAACGAAGCGCAGTTTTTGTGCTTCACACTTGATGACAAAAATCCCTTAGAGCTTTTTTCGCTACCAAATTCATCGCAAGGCACTTTTAAAGCCACTTCCCAAAATGTCGCAAGCATTTCAAACGACACAAGCGCGACAAACTCTAGCCTAGCACAGAGCAATGCAAATGTAGCAGGAGGTGTAGCACAAGGCACTTTGCAAAACGGCTCACCAAATGGAGAGCCAAACAGCTTGCCAAATGGTTTGCAAGGACAAGAGCAAGCAAACACCCTATCAGTATGCCCTCATTGTGGCGGGGCTGTGTGTCCTCATTGTGGCAATGTGGTGGATTCACTAGAATCAAATGGGGAGGGCGCACAAGTGCTAGCCCACACTCCTCACGAGCATACACGCCAAAATATGAGCGATTCTGTCTACTCTGGTGCTACGCAGCTTACAGACCTCACAAGTATCAAGCACAATAGTGCGCAAAACTCACTCATCACAAATATCACTTCACACACCAATCAACACACTAGCCAAAATCCACAACCCACAAAACCACACCAAACCCCAAGAGATGAGAGCAAAAGCCACCCTCACCCACTGCTAGAAAACCTAGAATCAAGCGTGTTTAGCCCTACTTCTGGGCAGCATATCGGCGAGCAACTCTATGCGATAAATGTATTTAAAGTGCGCGAAATCATCTACTATGACGGCGAGATAACAGAAACTGCGGGCGAAAAAGACGGGCTTGTGCTTGGGTTTTTGACCGTGCGAGGGGAGTCTATGCCACTTATTGATATGCGCAGGTGGCTATACTTTAGCGCAAATGACCCGCATAGGGATTTGCGCCCATTTTCGATAAACTCTCAAAAAAGCCTTGTGGTGATTTGCCATTTCTCAAGCCAAAATATCGGGCTTAAGATTTTGGGTGTGAAGCGAATCATCAACAAAAATTGGGGCGAAATCACAGCAGGAGGGGAGTTTGGGTTTGATGGAGAAAGCAAAGTCGTAGCCACGACAAAATACGATGACGGCTCGGTAATCCAAATCCTAGATGTCGAGCGAATGGTAGCTGATGCGTTTCCCGATATGGCAGAATCTAGCAAGCTAGAAATCGACAATCTCCAACGCATAAACACTGATAAACTGATTTTGGTGGCAGAGGATTCCAAATCAGCTAGCAAGGCGTTGGGACTGATTTTGGAGCATTTGCATGTGCATTATATGACTTTTGCAAACGGCGAGGGACTGCTTGATTATTTGTATTCTGATGGTGTGGCTACCCAAGTGGGAGCTATCATTACTGACTTAGAAATGCCAAAAATATCGGGTTTTGAAGTGCTAAAGAGAGTCAAAAACACGCCAGAATCTAGGCATATCCCTGTGATTGTAAACTCCTCTATGAGCAGTGATTCTAATGTCGAAATGGCTCAAAAGCTAGGCGCAAATGCCTTTATCTCTAAGTCAAATCCCGCCGAAGTCGAAGAATATCTGCGCAAGTTTTTAATCTAAATGGCTTGCCAAGCAGACTATCAAAGTGGGCTTATCAAAGTGGTTTATAAGGCGTGGACTTAAAACACCTTACAGAGTAGTCTAAAAGCTAGCAGATTCTAAGCGCGTTTGGCTTGTATCTGCTACACAAGTGCAAAATCCGCAAGCACAAAATCTAAATAAAATCAAAAAGGAAATCTATGCAAAGAACGCATTTATGCGCAAAAGTGAGAGAAAATCTTATCGGACAAGAAGTGTCAGTATGTGGGTGGTGCAATAGTTATAGAGACCACGGAGGCGTGGTGTTTATCGATTTGCGTGATAGTAGCGGGCTAGTGCAGCTTGTGTGTGATTCTACCTCTACTCCGCAGGCTTATGAGATAGCCCAAAGCGTGCGTGATGAGTTTGTGCTGCTAGCTAGAGGCAAAGTGAGGGCGCGTGGCGAGGGGCTAGAAAACCCCAAACTAGAAACAGGCAAAATAGAGATTTTAATCGACACCTTAACTATCGAAAATCGCGCAAAAACCCCACCAATAATCGTAAATGATGAAAATATCAGCGATGAGCTAAAGCTAAAATATCGCTATCTAGATTTGCGTAGCCCAAAGGCGTTTAGCATTTTCAAAACTCGCAGTGATATAACGATGAGTGGTAGAAATAGCCTGCAAAAAATGGGATTTTTAGAAGTTGAGACACCCATACTGACAAAGCAAACACCAGAAGGAGCGCGAGACTATCTCGTGCCTAGCAGAATCCACGATGGCGAATTCTACGCCCTGCCACAAAGCCCACAGCTTTTCAAGCAGCTTCTTATGATAAGTGGATTTGATAGATATTTCCAAATCGCAAAATGCTTTCGAGATGAGGATTTGCGCTCCGATAGGCAACCAGAATTTACCCAAATCGATGTAGAGATGAGCTTTTGTGATGAAAACGATGTGATGAGCGTGTGTGAGAATCTGCTAGCTGATATTTTTGGTGCGCTAAATCTACCCATACAAACACCATTTATAAAAATCCCTTATAGTCAAGCTATGGAAAAATACGGCAGTGATAAGCCAGACTTGCGCTTTGAGCTACCACTCATAGAAGTGGGGGATTTGTTTGTGGATTCTAGCAATGAGATTTTTGCCTCTATCGCAAAAGACACGCACAAAAACCGCTTCAAAGCCTTGTGCGTGAAAGGCGGGGACAATTTCTACTCACGAAAAATGCTAAGCGAAGCAGAGGAGTTTGTGAGAAAATTTGGCGCAAAAGGCTTGGCATATATCCAAATCAAAGATGAGCCAAAAGGACCGCTTGTGAAATTTATAAGCCAAGAAAATCTAGCTTCATTGCTAGAGCGCGTAGGAGCACAGCAGGGGGATATTATATTTTTTGGCGCGGGGGATAAAAAAAGCATTTGGGATTATATGGGGCGATTGCGCACAAAAGTGGCAAAAGATATGGGACTAATCAATGAAGAAGAGTTCAAATTCGCGTGGGTGGTTGATTTTCCTATGTTTGAGAGAGATGAAAATGGTGCAATCTCCGCGCTTCATCACCCATTTACTATGCCAAAAAATCTCTCCAGCCAAAGCATAGAGCAATACAAGAGCGGCTCTAGCGATATAGAGGAAATAGAATCTATCGCCTATGATGTCGTGCTAAATGGCGTAGAGCTAGGGGGAGGAAGCCTTAGAATCCACAAAAACGATATGCAGCAAGCTGTGTTTGATTTGCTAGGGATTAGCCTAGAGGAAGCAAAAGAGAAATTTGGATTTTTGCTTGAAGCCTTGCAGTATGGTGCGCCACCACACGGAGGATTTGCTATCGGGCTAGATAGGCTTACTATGCTTATCACGCGCTCATCAAGTATCCGTGATGTCATCGCATTCCCCAAAACCCAAAAGGCAGCTTGCCCACTTACTTCTGCACCAAGTGTGGTGGGCGAAGAGCTATTGCGTGAGTTGCACATTCGCTTGCGCAATCCACAAAAAAATTCGCTACAATAGTGCGCTTAAGTGCTCTCAAACGCACTCACAAAGCGCATTTGTAAAATCCCAAACTAAAAAAAGGAGCAAAAATGAAAAAGCTTTTTTTAATCATCGGTGCACCCGGCAGTGGCAAAACCACAGACGCACAGCTAATCGCTAGCAAAAACCCAAAGACAATCGTGCATTATTCCACAGGCGACTTGCTAAGAGATGAAGTCAAGCGCGGAAGCGAGCAAGGCAAAATCATCGGCGAAATCATCGCCAAAGGAAATCTAGTCCCGCTAGAAATAGTCGTAAGCACGATAATTTCAGCTATGCAAAAAGCCCCAAGAGATATTATCCTAATTGATGGCTATCCTCGCAGTGTCGAGCAAATGCAAGCCCTACACGAAAAGCTAGAATCCCAAAACCTAGTCAAACTCGCAAGCGTGATAGAGGTAAGCGTAAGTGAAGCAGTAGCAAGGGAGCGCGTGCTAGGCAGGGCTAGAGGAGCTGATGATAATATCGAGGTGTTTAACAACAGAATGAGAGTATTTCTAGACCCGCTAAAAAGTATCGAGAACTTTTATGGAGCGCGAAAACTACTACACAAAATCAATGGCGAGCGAACCATAGAAGAGATAGTAGCTGAAATGAATGCCTTTGTCCTAGAGACAGCCAAAAATCTAAAATAAAAGGAGCAAAAATGGACATCTCAAAAATCCAAGTAGGCAAAAGCCCTGATAGCATAAACGCAATAATCGAAATCCCTTATGGCTCAAACATAAAATACGAAGTAGACAAAGACTCTGGAGCAGTCGTAGTCGATAGGGTAATGTATAGTGCTATGTTTTATCCTGCGAACTATGGCTTTGTGCCAAACACTTTGGCAGATGATGGCGACCCTGTGGATATACTCGTGCTAAATGAATACCCCCTGCAAGCAGGAAGCGTGATAAAAACACGACTAATCGGTGTGCTGATAATGGAAGATGAAAGCGGAATGGACGAGAAACTACTAGCCGTGCCTACAAGCAAAATCGACCCACGATATGACAATGTCAAAAGCCTGCAGGATTTGCCAAAAATCACACTTGATAGAATCAAAAACTTTTTTGAGACTTACAAAATCCTAGAGCCAAACAAATGGGTAAAAGTCAAAGACTATCGAGACATAAAAGAAGCTGAAGCGATACTCCAAAAAGCAGTGGCAAACTACAAAAAGTAGGGATTATAAAGGCACATTTTTACCTCGTTTTTTTCTTTTTTTGTGATGAATACAACTATTTCCTCCCTATTTTTTTTTGCTTTAAAAAGTTGCTACTATATGAAGCCCTCCCCCAAATGATAAAAATGTGGTGGAGGAGGTTTGCAACTTCAAAAGTCCCCTCCCTTGCGGAGGGGGTTTGGGGGTGGGTATATACCCACCATTGAATTTCAAGCAAAGCTAACAACCGCTAGCAATGCAGACATTTTTATCATTGCGAGATTTTGCTTGAAAGCGTAGAATCGTGGCAAAACAAAGCAAAACTGAAGTTTCTTTAGTAACCCACACAAAAGATACAAATTCCGCTTGCACCGTCATTGCGAGGCAGTGGCAAAGCCACAACGAAGCAATCCAAAAAAATCGTCATTGCAAGCAAACGAAATGAGCGTAGCAATCCACACCCAATATTCATTACTAAAGAACTTTCGCTTTGCCTGTTTGCTAAAGAAATCAAAGACTTTCTAAATAAACCTTACTTTTTTATTTAACCTTGAAGCAAGCTGGCTCATAGCCCATATTGCAAGACTTTCTATAATATTCCTGCGCTTTTGTAGGGTTTTTGAAAAACAGATTTTGCTCTAGTATCACAGCCGTATTGAAGCAACCTACTTTGTTTTTTAGATTACACGATTTTGAGAAATATGTAAGTGCTTCAGTTTGATTACAATCAACTTCTTCGCACTTTGATAACTCTTCATAGCCTATATCAAAGCAAGCATCTGCATCACCATTGCGACATTTTGTGTATCTAGCTTGTTCTTGTTGGGCAGCTTGTTTGGCAGCTAATTCACTTTTTTGTTTTTCTAACATTCTCTCATTATCATAACAACGAAGTCTTCGTCCGCAAAATAAGACTGCTTTTTCGTGCGATTCTGCCTCTGCCATATATTTTTCCACACATTGATTTAATTCATTCAAACAAGATATATAAGTAGACGTATAAGTATCACCATTTGCTACACCTACAATCACACAAAATACCAACAACACTTTTTTCATCACTAACTCCTTATTTTAGATTTTATGTGCATATTCTAGTTCGCTAGTAGGTAGCTGTAAAAACCACTGCAAGTCTTGCTCTAGCTTTGTGATAATGCTATCTATGTCATAGCTTGGGTATGAAAAGTAAGCATTTTGTGAGTTTTGACTATTGTAGTTTGATACTTTTGGCTTAGCTGCGAACTCATATAGCTTTTTTGTGATTTTATGTTTGCTTGTGGAAATATCAATGCTGACTTCTATTTGATTGCTTGCAGTGTGAAAGCATATTCTAGGATACACTCCCCAGCTTGCTTTGATGTTTGGTATGTCTTTTCTTATAAATATTATCCAAGTGTCCTTTGCCTTTTTCCCCACCCCAAATGAACAATCAACAAAAAATCCATAATCAACTAGAAAACCTAAATATGAGATAATATCAAAAGTATTTAGTCCTACTATGGTATCGCTTTGGGTGCTACTTCGCTCAAAAAATAGTTTTAGTGCTTTTTCTAGCTTTTCTCTCTCTTGTGGGCTAAAGTGTAGATTCTGCATTTAGTATCCTTTGTTTAATGTTTTTTGATTTAGGATTTTAAATTTTTCAAAAACCTAAAATCAAAAATCTTTTATCCAAAACCCGATACTACAAAAAAAAAAAAAAACGGATTGCTAATGTGGGGAAGCGTGAGGGGATTTTGTGAGAATCTGTCAAATTGCGAGAATTTTAAAATGTTTAAAATGTTTGAAATGTTGTAGAGGTGGGTTTCGCGGGGGTTTTGCGTATATTTTGTGCAGGTGCATACTTTGAAGTCTTTGTGTGATGATTTGTAATTGATTTGTGGGGTTTTATATGGTTTGTTGTATTTTGCGCTTCTTTGCCATAATTAAGGTTTAGCTTTTCTTGTCATACTGAGTTTGGCACAAACCGAAGTATCTCAAAAAAATGCAAATTTACAAGAAGTGCTTTTTTGGATATTTCGCTTTTGTTTAAATATGACAATGAATTTTTTACGCTTTTTAAAGCCCCCTCCCTTTGCGGAGGGGGTTTGGGGGTGGGTTCTTTTCCGTCATTGCGAGATTTTGCGTAGCAAAATCGTGGCAATCTACGCCCACATCGTCATTACTAAAGAAACTTCACTTCGTTTGTTTTGCGGGCAAGTCGAAAGGTGATTCACAGCAATCTATGTCTTTTTTATGGATTGCCACGCAAGTCTTTCGACTTGCTCGCAATGACGAAGTGGTATTTGGATTACTAAAGAAACTTCGCTATGCTTGTTTTGCTACGATTGCACTCTTTCGCGTGGAATCTTACAATGACGAAAATATCTGCATTGCTAGCAGTTGTTAGCTTCGCTTCAAATTCAAAGTGGAAATTACCCACCCCCAAATCCCCTCCGCAAAGGGAGGGGGGAAATGATAAGTATGACAAAAATATCACAAAATCAACTCGCCTTAATAAATTTCACGCAGGTGGCAAAGTAACAGGAGGCAAGACATACAGTGGCTCACAAGGAGAGTCAAAAAGCAAAATATCAAGCCTACGCGGGAATCTAAACTCAAAGCTAGAATCAAAAATTACTCTTTTTGCACTATCTGCCTTAGCACCACCCACTTTAGCACTATCCACGCTAGAGCCCAAACCAGCTCCTTTGGCAAAGTCAAAATCTACACTACTATCCACCACGCCCCCCACACTAGAATCCAAATCTTTTGACACCTCGCTTGATACCCCGCCTAGTCTCGCGCTAGAGCCAAAATCTTTTTTTGCTACACCGATATTTTGACTAGCATTTTGCCTAGATTTTTCACCAATCTCAAGCACCTCGTCCAAAAACACACACTCTATCTCATTATCACGCTTGATAAAATACCGCTTCCCAAAGGCAAATATCGCCACTTCTCCAAGCAAGTCAAAACTATCGCAAGCCCTTAGCTCTATGCCCTCCACCACTTCCAAAGTATGCAAAAAAGTATGCGCTAGCTTTAGCGCGCTTAGATTCCCCGGACCGCGTGCATAATACACCGCTTTTGGCGTGATATGCTTTGCTTTTAGTTCGCATTGCATAGCGTGTAGCGCGTCCAAAGTCTTGCCCTCTTTTTTTATCTCATAGATGAGATTCCTATCTTTGTAAACCCCATAATACAAAGGCGAGTTTATACACACTAGCGCGATTTCATACATTGGATTCCCTAGTTTTTAGTTTTTTGATTTTAGACTTTGCATATATTTTTTGCGGATTTTTTACAAAAGTTATTTTTTCTAAAATTTTTTACACAAATTTTTAGCGCAGATTTTTTCTACACAAAATCATTTTTTAGTCATTTTTCTAGTTTTATCCCCTCATTATCTAGCCCCATTTCTACCACGCGAAGTTTGCCAAACTTCGCACTTAGTGCGCCAAAAAGTCTTTTTGTATCATCTTCTAAGCATAGGCTAAGGAAGCTTGAGCCACTGCCAGATAGCGTGCTTAAAATCGCTCCATTTTCTAGGGCGCATTTTTGCACGGCAAATAGCACGGGAGTGGAGCGCATTCTGCGCTCTTGATGAAACCTATCCCTGCTTGCTTGTCGCACCAAATCCCACTTTTCTTGCATTATAGACGCTACTAGAAGTGAAGCGTGAGAGAGATTATACACAGCGTCATTGAAGCTGTATTTTTTGGGCAGGCTTTGGCGAGAAATCTTTGTCGAAGTCGAGCGGTGCGGGATAACCATAACTGCACGCAAACAGCTAGGCATATTGTGCTTGATATGAAGCACTTTTCCTCTATCTTTGCCCTCGCCCAGCATAGCGACATTTAGCCCGCCAAATGTCGCAGGTGTGATATTATCAGGGTGGGGCTCATAGCTCAAAGCCTTTTGCACGATAGAGTCCCTATCAAGCTGCAAGCCCAAAGCCCTATACGCCGCGCTAATAGCACCGATGATGATAGCCGAGCTAGAGCCCATACCGCGCGAAATTGGAATCTTGTTGTGAAATACAAAGCGATATTGTGGCTGCCCCTTGCCTTTGGCGTATTCCTCATTTAGCATTCTTATGGTTTTATAAAACACCTTGACAAACATATTATCTACGATAAATCGCTTCACACCCTCACCCTCGCCATAAATCTCTATGCTTGTTGCACTTGCAGGATAGAGGCTAAACTCATTGCGAAAATCCAGGCTAAGTCCTAGCACATCTAAGCCCGGTCCTAGATTTGCACTTGTAGCAGGCACGCTGATAGAAAAAGGTGTTGTGAAGTCTGTCGGCATTTTGGATTCTCCGTTTTTGCTTTATTGCTTAGCTTATGGTGTTGTTTTGTGATTATCTGTGAAAATAAACGCACATTATAACGCATTCTTTCGCTACAAATGCGGATTTTCTTTTGCGTGCATTCTCTAAGCAAATAAAATCCTACAAAAATCCAAAGTAAATTTTATAAAAGGTAAAAAATTTTTTCACAAAACATAATGATATTTTGCTATACTTTTTGACATTTCTTAAAGCTACTATTGGCTTTAGCAAATCCTTGCATTCCAAATCTCAAACAAAAAGGACACACAATGAAAATCACCTACACATTGACAGACGAATCCCCAGCCCTAGCGACTTACTCTTTCCTCCCCATTGCAAAAGCATTTTGCAATCACGCAGGCGTAGAAATTGCCACAAGCGATATTTCGCTATCCGCTCGAGTTTTGGCACAATTTCCTGAACTCCTAAAAGACTCCCAGCGCGTCCCTGATACGCTTGGTGCGCTTGGCAAACTCGTGCAAGAAAAGGACTGCAACCTTATCAAAACGCCCAATATTTCCGCCTCCATTCCACAGCTAAAAGCCACGATAAAAGAGCTTCAAAGCAAAGGTTATGCTGTGCCAGAATTCCCCGATGAGCCAAAAGATGATGCGCAAAAGGCAATCAAAGAAAAATACCAAAAAGTGCTAGGAAGCGCGGTAAATCCCGTGCTTCGCGCAGGGAATTCTGATAGACGCAGCACAAAGGCAGTCAAAGACTATGCGCGCAAAAACCCCTACCGCGTGATTCCATTTGATAAAAACTCCAAAACCATTGTGAGCTATATGAAAGATGGCGACTTTTTTGACAACGAAAAGGCAGTGCTAATTGCCAAGCCCACAAATGCCAAAATCGTTTTCAAAGATTCAAATGGCAACACAACCACGCTAAAAGAAAACCTAAAGCTAGAAAAAGATGAGATTTTGGACGCGACATTTATGGATAGCGCGAAGCTCTATGAGTTTTACAAAGCCCAAATCGCACTGTGCAAGAAAGAGGGGATTTTGTTTTCCCTCCACCTCAAAGCCACGATGATGAAAGTAAGCGACCCTGTGCTATTTGGCTATGCGGTGAGGGCGTATTTTGAGGAGATTTTTGAGAGATTTGGCGATGAGCTAAACGCGCTTGGCGTAAATCCAAACAACGGCGTAGCTGAAATCCTAAGCAAAATCGAATCTAGCCCTAAAAAAAGCGAGATTCTCGCCCTGTATAACGAAATCCTACAAAAATCCGCCAAAATCTCAATGGTAAATTCTGACAAAGGCATCACAAATCTCCACATTCCAAGCGATGTGATTGTCGATGCTTCAATGCCCGCTATGCTAAAAAATGGCGCAAAGCTCTGGGATAGCGAGGGCAAAGAGTGCGACACAAACGCGGTAATCCCCGATAAAACCTACGCCACGATTTATGAAGCCGTGATTGAGGATTTGCACAAAAACAGCACGCTAGAGCCAAGCAAGCTAGGGAGTGTGAGCAATGTCGGGCTAATGGCAAAAAAAGCTCAAGAATACGGCAGCCACGATAAAACTTTCATCGCACCAAGTGATGGCGAGTTTAGCATACTTGATGAGAGTGGCAACGCACTTTTAAGCCACAAAGTGCGCAAAGGAGACATTTATCGTGCAAATCAAGCAAAGATTGACGCGGTGCTAAATTGGATAGATTTAGGCATTGAGAGAGCGGAGCTAACGGGTGAAAAGGCGATTTTTTGGCTTGATGAAAAACGCGCAAGCAACAAAATAATGGCAGAGATTGTGCGCAAGCGACTAAGTGAGAAAGGCAAATCTATGGAGATTCTCGCGCCCAAAGAAGCGTGCCTAGCCTCCCTAGCCCTAATCCGCGCGGGGAAAAACGCCATAAGCATTACGGGCAATGTGTTGCGCGACTATCTCACCGATTTGTTCCCCATTCTAGAGCTTGGCACAAGTGCCAAAATGCTATCCGTTGTGCCTATGCTAAATGGTGGGGCGATGTTTGAGACAGGGGCTGGGGGTAGCGCACCTAAGCAAGTCGAGCAACTCGTGGAGGAAAACCACTTGCGCTGGGATAGCTTAGGTGAGTTTCTCGCACTTCAGGCGAGTTTGGAATTTTACGCACAGCGCAATAGCAACGCAAAGGCAAAAGTCCTAGCAGATGCCCTAGATAGCGCGATAGGACAATGGCTAGATAACAACAAAGCCCCCTCACGCAAAGTCGGCGAGGACGACAACCGCACAAGCCATTTTTACCTAGCAATGTATTTTGCAAGGGCTTTGGCGGAGCAAAGTGCGGATTCACAAATCTCCACCTTTTTTGGCGCGGTGGCAAGCGAACTCGAATCAAATGCAGAGTCTATCCGTGCGGAATTTAACGGCGCACAGGGTAAAAAGGTAGATTTGGGCGGCTACTATAAGCTAGATGATGATAAATGCAACAGCATAATGCGACCAAGCAAGGCGTTTAATGCGGTAATTGAAAAAATCGCACGAAAATAAAAAATTCGTCTTTGGGTGCATTTTGCGTAGATTTGGGGATTTTCGAGTGTTCGCAGACCATTAGTCTAGCCTCGCACTCAAAAATCCCCAAAAACTCCACAACCTCCACCGCAAATACTAGAATTTGTTTGTAAGACAATGCAGAATCGTAGTAAGCAAAAAAATAAAAACTTGTCATACTGAGCGAAACGCAGTGTAGCAAAGTATCCAACTTAGCTCATCTAAAATATTTTTGCATTTGTTACGCGCTAAAATTACTAGAATTATAGAATCCACAACAATCTTGCAACAAATAAAATAGCCAATTTTTGCTACAATAGCGATTTTATTTGATTTTATCTTTATGGGGAAATACAATGGCAAAAAATGCAAACTTGCACAGCGCAAAGAACGCTAAAAAAGATGAGTTCTACACGCAACTTGAGGATATAGAAAACGAGCTAAAACACTACAAAAGCCATTTTAAAGACAAAGTAGTGTATTGCAACTGCGATGACCCTTTGGCAAGTAATTTTTTCAAATACTTTTTCTTAAATTTTAAGCACCTAGAGCTAAAAGAGCTTATCACCACTTGCTATAAAAGTCAAAATTTCCGTGAGGTAAGTAGTGAGGATTCACCTAAAAAGGCTTACTGCATACGAATCCACAAAGATAATTACATAAGCGACCCTACAAAAGTAGGCATAGCTGAGCTTGAGCAACTACTCTCTCTCTCTCTCTCTCTCTCTCGTAGCCCCACGCAAGATAGCAATGTATTAGAAACCTTTGAGGCAAATAAGCATTTATTAGAGCCCAAAACCACACCGCTAAAATCTGACAAAGCACAACGCAAGACTTCACAAAATCTCTTTGAAATCTCTGAGGATAAAGATTTAGACAACGCGGGAGATTTTCGCTCGCAGGATTGCATAGAGTTATTAAAACAAAGCGATATTGTCGTTACTAATCCGCCTTTTTCACTATTTCGCGAATATGTAGCGCAATTAGTGGAATATGATAAAAAGTTTGTGATTATTGGCAATACGAATGTTATAACCTATAAAGAAATGTTTAAATTGATAAAAGAAAATAAAATGTGGCTTGGTAGTTCTCTATCTTATATTGCCTTTAAAGTTCCAAAGTATTACGAAGAAAGAAGTAACCGATTTTGGATTGATGATGATGGGCAAAAATGGCGTAGTTTTGGAAATATATGCTGGCTCACGAATCTAGACCACAAAAAACGGCACGAGATTTTAGAGACTATTCACTCCTATGCCAAAACACCCGAAAAATATCCAAAATATGATAATTATGACGCAATAAATGTGGATAAAACAAATGAGATTCCTACCGATTATGACGGCATTATGGGAGTTCCGATAACATTTTTAGATAAACATAATCCCAAACAGTTTGAGTTATTAGGGCTTGATAATCATTTATTAAATAATGGATTAGGTAAAGGTTGCAATAGTATCAACGGAAATAAAATATATAGGCGAATAATTATTCAAAAACGAAAGGATAAATAATGAAAATAGAATTACAAAAAATAAAAATCAAAGAGTTAGTGGAAGGTTATGAGCGCGATGAGGAAAGCGGAGCGGTTTTGGGATATAATAAAAATCTTAATATACGCCCGCCTTATCAAAGAGAATTTGTCTATAAAGATAAACAACGCGATGAAGTGATTCGCACGATTTTTAAGGGATTTCCGCTTAATTCTATCTATTGGGTAAAAAATGGCGAGGATTCTTATGAAGTGCTTGATGGACAGCAGCGCACGATAAGTATTTGTGATTATCATAATGGCGTTTTTAGCGTAGATGAGCAGTATTTTCATAATTTAGCGCAGGATAAAAAAGAGCAATTTTTGCATTATGAGCTTATGGTGTATGTGTGCGAGGGTGAGGAAAGCGAGAAGTTAGAGTGGTTTAGAGTGATAAATATCGCGGGTGAAAAACTCACCGACCAAGAACTACGAAACGCCATATATGTGAGTGCGTGGCTAAGTGATGCCAAAAGGAGATTTAGTAAGCGCAATTCACTTGCGGAGCAAAAAGGTGGGAGGTATTTGAAGGGTGAGAGTTTGAGGCAGGAGTATTTGGAGAGTGCGATTGCTTGGAGAGTAAATAAGAGAGATGATAAAGCTATCTGTGAGTATATGGGCAAAAATGCCAAAGATTCTAAAAATGCTGATGAGCTGTGGGGATATTTTTGCGCAGTGATTGATTGGGTGGAGATGAAATTCCCAAAATATCGTAAAGAAATGAAAGGCTTAGAGTGGGGGATTTTTTATAATAAATACAAAGATAAGCCACTAGATGCCACAGAGCTTGAAGCTAAAATCGCAGAACTAATGCAAGATAGCGAAGTGCAAAAGAAAAGCGGAATCTATGAATATGTGCTAAGTGGCGATGAAAAGTGCTTAAATCTAAGGGCATTTGATGAAAATATCAAACGCGAAGTGTATGAAAGGCAAGGGGGAATTTGCGCGAATAAAAAATGCCCTAACGCTGGGCAAAAATTTGAAATAGGGGAAATGGAAGCTGACCATATAAAGGCTTGGAGCAAGGGCGGGAAAACGACTATCGAAAATTGCCAAATGCTCTGCCGTGAGTGCAATCGCACAAAAGGCGCGAAGTAGTATATTGCTTTGCAGATAAATCTTACAAACTCATCACAAAAACTTGGTTTTATGATTTTGCCTAGAATGATAGATTTTGCTACTTACTTTATTGTTATTTGGGTTTTTGGACTTTATTTTTGTGTGCTTTATTTTGTGCATTTCACTTCACACACCTTACCTTGCGCACTCTCGTAGGTTTATACGCTTTGCAGAAGTTTTGCGCTCCAAAATCACAGCTTTTTTGCAAAATAGCACAAATATTTGGTGCATCTGCCACACATAAATCAAGCACTCTAAGTAGTTTTGCCACAAAAAAATAGATAAAATCTGCATTTATGTATTACAATACGAGTTTTGCTTAGCCAAAAAGCTAGCTAGATTTTGACTTACAAGTGAGTGCAAGAAGCCATCAGTAAGTATTGCAAAAATATCTAATGAGGTAGTAAGAGGTGAAAAAAGAATCAATAAAAATTTTTAAGTATTTTTGCGTTTTTGCGCTAGTGGTAGAAGCCTGTGCACTAGAATCAAGCACGCTAAAATCAGGCGTGCCACAATCAAGTATAGCACAACCAAATGGAGACTCTTGGCAAAATCTTTTGCGAAGCACTCCAAAGCCAGCTTCGCAAGCAAATCCACAAAGCATTTTACAACCAAATCCGCAAACCAACTCGCAAACTATTTTAAATCCACAAACCACCCCAAGTCCCACTTCACAATCGATTTTACAAGACGCTACGACACAAACTGACAAACCCAAAAACACATTTTTGCACAAGACAAAAGCACATTTTTTCTCTCCCCGCACTTACAAAGAGCGTGCCCAAAAAGCGCAGGATTCTTACAAATATTATATGCAGATTTTTGAGCACGAGGGGACTTATTTTTTGTTTTATCACAGCTTCACGCCTGTGTGGGGGATAAACGATAGAAACGAGCTAAAATTCCAGCTAAGCGCGAAAATCCCTATTTGGCGTGGAGCTTTTTGGAGTAAGGGGAGTTTGTTTTTTGGCTATACGCAGACTATGTGGTTTCAGCAGTTTAATTTCCGCTACTCTAGCCCCGTGCGAGATACAGACTACAAGCCAAGTATTTTTTACTCATATCCTGTGGGGGTGGAGATTTTGGGAGGGAGATTAGAAGAAGTGCTTTGCATTATAGCAATGGCATAGGCGGGGAAGAGTGCAGGAGGGAATCATTTGAAGACCCTACGCCTAGCGATTGTCGCTCGCGAAGTGCTGCAAATCGACTAATGCTAGAGGCGATATGGGAGAGGGATTTTGGCAATGTCAAAAAGCAGCACAATTTGGGCGTGCATATCAGTGCTTGGCCCTATATCCAGCAGCGCAAGGACAATATAGACTTGCCAGAGTATATGGGCTATGCAAATATAAAGCTCTACTACAAGCACTCACGGCATTTAGCTGAAGTGCATTTCACCCCACTGCTTGCAGACTATGCTCGCTATCACGCAAGTGTGCGACTAGGATATGCTTTTGGGCTAAATGATTTTACTTCGCTTTATGTGCAGTATTTTTATGGCTATGGGGACAATCTATATGAGTATAATCACATCTCTCATAGGCTGGGCATAGGACTTCGCGTAAGGAGTTTTTAGATTTTGCGACAACCTAAAATCAAAAATCTAGAAAATCAAAAATCGTGTAAGCAAAATCGCCCAACCAAATCTAAAACGCAATCCCTAGATTTACAAGAAAGATGCTAGATTTTGTTTTGTGTGTGGAGCTATTTAGATTTAGCTCCAAGTTTTTGCTCCAAGAGTAGTGGTTATTTTGCCTGCTACTTTTTATCTCCCCACCATTGTAAGTGTAGGTTGCTTGCAGATACTCTGCACTGATAACCCATACTTTGAAGCGATAGGCTATGCCTCCACCTATTCCTAGAGTGTTTCTAATAGGCACAGCAATATCTTGTGTCCCCTCGCTAAAAAGCCTATATCCATAGTCTATAAGCCCATATACTCTTAAGCCCCCCAGCTTGATTCCCACTTGTGAGCCACCATTTATCGCTGTCATACTCAAGGTTTTTGAGCGAGTGGAGCTAACGCCACTAAAGTCAGAAATATCAAAAATATCCGTAGAGCTTATGCCAATGTAGGGCGCAATATATGGAGTAAATTTTTTGTGTAGCAGTCGCATTTCAGAGCCAAATCTAAGTGCAAATACAAAATTTGCACCACTAGATTGGATTTCATCATATCCTTTGATATTTTCTAGTTTTATGGTATCTGCTGCACCAAAACCAGCAGTTAGAAATAGGCTAAATCTAGGCGATAGAGAACTTAGAGCAGTTTCATCATTTGGCGTGTAGCGCGACTTAGATTTTGTAGCGTGTACATAAGTGTCATAGTCGTTTTCTTGTGCTACTTGTGTTGTAGCTCGTCTAGTGTTTGCTATTTGCTCGCAAACCACCTCATTATTGCAAGCCTTTGGCGAGATTTCATATAGTTTCTCACACGCTTCTTGCGCGTAAAAAAGGCTTCCACAAGCGATAGAATAATACTCTAGACTTTCCTTTGAGGGCGCGTATAGATTGCCTAGCTCTACGCAACCTTTTGTGAAGTCTTTTGCTTCTCCGAGTAAGCAGGATTTTTTTAGTAGCTCGCTTTTGGTGCTTCTAGCTTCTTGTTTTAGGGCTAGGAAATACAGTCCGCGAGGCGATTTTAGCGCACTAGATTTTTCTAAGTATGTGATATTGTTTTCCTCTTGTCCTAGTAGCGCACAAGCGCGTGCATTATGCGCTTCGCATAGTTTTTTGTATTCTCTTATCCTGCGAGATTTATCTTTTATCTTTGAAGCTAGTATGACTGCGCCATCTCCGTTTTTATCGATTCCTTTAGAATCCTCGTATGCTACTTCAGCAGTTATGGGGTTTTTTGAGAGATGTGCTAGCCCAAACTCATATATCTCGCCCAAAATCGCGCAAGATAGCGCATCATCTAAAAGACAGCCTTTTTTATACAAATCCCTGCGCACTGTTGGCTCACTCTCCATACTTGCTAGCCTTTCACAGCCTAGTCCTAGCCCTCCCTCACACGCCTTGCTAAAAAACTGCTTTGCTTTTTGGCTTGATTTCTCGCCTTTTAAAACACCTTGCATATTTTGTTGTTGCAAAAGATTCCCCGCATATACACAGCCCTCCAAAGTTCCCATTTTGCAGCCTTGCTCATAGTATTTTAGTGCGATAGTGTAGTTTTTTGCCAAGTCATTTTCGCCATTTTCGTATTTTTTGCCCAAACTTACACAATAGTATCCGTCCAAATCGCGTGATTTGCATAGTTTTTCAAAGTTTGAGATTATGCTAAATTCGCCTATTTCCTCATTTGGTAAAATCTTTTTTGTTGGTTCATATTGGATTTTTATGTATATTTTTTTATCATCGATAAATCTATCAATTACCTTGTAGCCGATATTTTGCATAGAAGCGTAGATTTTGGTTTGGGCACTTGCTTTGCTCTCGCCCTCGCTGTTTACGCGCTCCTCATAGTTTGCTTGCACGCTTGTGCCTAGACTTAGTCGTAGGCTTTTTAGCGCACGAGCTAGGGCAGAAGCCTCTCCCTCTTTTTTGCTTGCCTCGCCCACTGCGCAGTCTTTTTCGCTGCAGATTCCGCTTTTTGCCCATTGTGGCACGGAGCTAGCAAAAGCAAGATTTACCACCAATCCAAAAAATAAAAAAATCTTTTTCATACCATAAATACTCTCTAAATCTAGCTATGTTTGTTGTGCTTTTTGGCAGCATTTGCAAGCAGTAGAAATCCCACAAACGCAATAGCACACACGATAAATATCGTGCTAAAAGCCTCAAAATATCCAAACGGTTTGCTAAAGTCAAACACACGCATTCCAAATATCTCAAATCCCATTTTGTCCTCTTTGTAAGTGTCTTGTATTTTAAGATTTTTAGTTTCAAATTTATAGCGCGGATTATACCAACTCTATGCTAATTTTAGTATTTGACAGAATCAAATTTATGCCTTTGGCTAGTAAAATCAATATTTGCTAGCATCTATGTTTCGCTTAAGTGTTGATTCTATTGCGCCCACTCGCGATAGAATCAACATTGTCATATTGAGGTTTTGCAAGAATACAAAATATCTCTAGATTTTGCTAGCTCATTATAATTTTATAGCTTTACTCGCGCACTTAGCGCACGAGATAGTGAGAGCTGGTCGATATTTTCTAGTCCTATGCCTGTGGGGACACCTTGAGCGATTTTGCTAAACACTATGTGGCTAAATTCGCTTAATTTATCCTCAATAAAAAGCATTACCGCTTCGTTTGCTAGGCTTGGGGAGAAAGCAAAGATGATTTCTTGCACGCCTTGCTTTGCTACACGCTCCTTTATCGCAGTGAAGTTTATACTCTCTAGCTCGCCCTCTAGCACCCAATACTTCCCATCAAAATCCCCTATATCCTCTAGCGTGAAAATATCTCTAGCATTTAGCACCACGCATAGTTTGGTGCTATCTCGGCTATCATCTAGGCAGATTTCACAGATTTCATTCTCGCTAAGCGCACCACAGATACTACAAGAGCGCACCGCACCTATTGAGTTTTCGATACATTGTGCGATTTGCAAGGCTAAGTATTTATTTTCCGTAGCAAGCGTAAAAGCGATTTTTCTAGCGGACTTTTTGCCAATAGTGGGAATCTGCTCTAGGGAATCTATAAGTGCGCTAAAACGCGTAAGAGAGGCTTTGTAAGAGGGCATTTCATTCCTTATTTTGCTGTGTTGGCTAGGCTAATTGATTCTGGGATTTGTCTGCTAGTAACTATATTATCAAGCGTGTTTGGTGGCACTTCACAAAGCACATTTTTGCAAAATTTTCCACAAAACTTGCTACAAAACCCGCCACAAAATTTCTAGCAAAAACTTTGCTTGCGCATAGATTATTCTATGCGCAAATTACGCAAGAGATTTTGGCAAAATCTGCAAGCAAACGCGACTATCAAATCCTAATCAAGTGCTAGTGCTTTTTCAAATTCAATCGCCTTTTCGTTTTGTGTAGAAGTGATGATTTCATAAGCACTTTCATCGCTAAGGAGTTTTTGGGTAAGCATAGAATTTAGTTTATGACTACCTGCAAAAGACACATAGCTACCAAGCAAGGGAATCCCAAGTATCGCCATATCGCCAATCGCATCCAAAATCTTGTGCCTTACAAACTCCTCGCTATATCGCAAGCCGTCTTTATTCATTATCCCGCTTTCATCTAGCACGATGCAGTTGTTTAGATTTCCACCCTTACCAAGCCCGATAGAGCGTAGATAATTTACCTCTTGCAAAAATCCAAATGTCCTAGCGCGTGCGATTTCTTCGCGGTAGTTTTTGCGAGAAAATGCAAACTTATATTGTTGCTTGCCTATGGCTGGGTGCTTAAAATCTATGGCAAAATCAAAAATCGTTTTTTCACTTGGCTCTAGTCGCACGAATTTATCGCCATCGCGCACTTCAAGTGGCTTTTTTATCATCACAAGTTCTCTTGCTTCGCTAAACTCCCTAATCCCCGCCTCATCAAGTAGCATACACCACGCGATAGAGCTACCGTCCATTATAGGGATTTCCTCATTATCGACATTGATTTTTAGATTATCAATCCCATAGGCATATATCGCACTCATTAGATGTTCAATAGTAGAGATTTTTGCCTCGCCTTTGCCGATTACAGTCGCCATAGTCGTATCAATGATAGATTCTGGCTTAAGCGGGATAGACACGCCCAAATCGCTACGATAAAATACGATTCCGCTATTTGCTTCTAGTGGCTCTAGCTCTAGCTTCACAGGCACACCCTTGTGAAGTCCTATACCTGTTAACTCTACTTTGTTTTTGATAGTTCGTTGTTTCATTATTTATCCTTTATTGTTTGTAGTTTTTTTGTATTTGTTTTGTTATTTTAGTTCAACTTTGCAAGTTTAGTGCAAATTTGCGTGATTTTTCATTTATTTTAGATTTTTGGATTTTATACATTTTGCATTATTTTTTAGCCCAAAACTATGTCTTTTATGATGATATTTGCGCCATTTTTTATGATGATTTTTAGATTGTCATTTGCGTTTATTTTTGCGAGCATATCGGCATTTAGCTTCTCATCATCAAACACGATATACCCCGAATGCAATCTACGCAAAATCAAAAACTCCCCCCTAACTTCTAGCACGCCATAGCAATCGCCAAATATCGTTACACTTCCGCTTGCACTTACCTTTGCCCCACTTGTTATATCACCTAGAATGTGTAGATGTCCATTATGTGTGATTTCCTCACCACTTCGCACTTTGTGGATAATCTTTGTGGAATTAGCACAAGATTTAGGTTTGCCTAAATCATTTTGGCTAGATTTTGCTTCCAAAGTTTCTTTTTGATTTGTAGAATCTGCATTTAGTTTTTCTATTTTTTCTTGCTCACTTTGAGTGGGCTTTGATTCTATTATGCCAACGAAGTAGCAGAGATTTAGCTCTTTTAGCGTGGATTGTAGATTTTGTGAAATGGGGGACTTGAAGTTTATCACAAAGCGCATAAGCAACAAGGCATTTTTATGTAAGAATTTGATAATATCATCTTCATTTTGCTCCTCTAGGACAATTACTCGTTGATTATGCTGTCTTGTTTTCATTATGGATTCTCCTTAAAACTTTTGCAAACTTAGATAAAATTTTGCTTCCAAGATTTTGCTTCTAAAATTTCGCAAGACTTTTTAAGACTTTAGCTACAAATTTGCAAAATCTTTTAAGCACTTAGATTTTGTATACTGCTATTATTGTTCCAAATTCATAGGATTCTCGCCCTGCCTTTGTATGCTTAAAGCCGCGCTTTCAAAAATATCTGTTATATTGTTTTTTATCCACTTTGAGTCTAGCCACTCACTTACCCTCACAGGCACGCCTCCTACCAAGACTCCGAAGTGCAAATGGTCGCCAAAAGCCCAGCCACTTTGCCCTGTGAGCCCCAAAATATCGCCTTTTCTTACGACTTCATTTTCATCTCTTTGGATTTCTTGCAAGTGAGAATACAGCGTTACTAGCCCGAAGCTATGCTCTACAAGAATTGTTTTGCCATACACGCCTAACTGCTGCGAAAGGGCGATTTTCCCGTCATTTGACAGCATAATTTTGTCATTTTTGACACTTGCCATATCGATTCCCAAATGCACAGATTGACTTGTTTGCTTATCAGGTGCTATGTATGTGCGAGCATCGCCAAACCTACCCACCGTGCTATATCCTTTGAGTGGAGTGAAGTTTTCCCAATTGGGCTTTTGGGATAGCAAGATTGCTCGTGCACTCATCGCTTCTTGTAGCTTTGTGGAGATAATCTCATCATCTTGGTTGCGAATGGTTTCGTTTATGTATTGGAATTTTTCAAAATTATCCTCCATACCTGCTGGGAAACTACGGCCAATATCGCTAATCAAAGAATCTAGCTTGTTGTTTAGAAAATCCTCTTTTAGCACAATGGTGGATTTGGAGTAGCGTGGAGCATTATCTCGTATAAATGGCACAACCATTTTGCGAGTATTGTAGCCAGAATCTCGCACAAAAATGCTCGCACTGAAGTTTTTGCTAGCGATTGACCACGCTATGAGTGCGGCATAATATCCCTCTTTCATAAAGGGAAATGGGATAAATTCTTGTGTGCCATTGCTAATGCTTAGCTCCCCTATATCTACGCTATCTATGTGAAACACCACAAGTGCACTACCACCATAGCTGATTTTATTAGAATGTGATATGACAGTGATGACGGGCTGCTTTGAGTTGATAGTTAGTTGCAGATTTTTCTTAGTCGTGCTTCCGCTAAATAAATTTGCATTACTCCAATCCGTGATGTAAATCTCATAATCCACGGTAGTTTTATCAGGTAGTGGGACATCAGGCTTTGGCAGCACTATTTTTAGCTTTTTTGGTTTGTCATTTAGCACTTCTTTTGTATTTACCACAGTAAGCCCGCCTTTTGTGCGAGCCTTTATGGTGTAGGATTTGATTCCGCTCACACTTTGGACAAAAACAGCGATTTGTCGGTTTGTATTCCACACGCTTGTATCATCTATGGGGACAGGTTTGGTGGGGTTTATGTAGAGATAGACTTTGGTTTGTGGTGGATTTTCACTAAATAAATCAAGCGAGTAAACATAAAACCCCAACAAAACAAGCGCAATGGCAGTCAAAATCTTTGCAAAACTATTCATATTCGCCCTTTGACTTGGGCTTGCCACTCTCTCTATGCGCATAGGTATCGCCTCTCTTGCCATTTTTTAT
>NZ_NXLN01000031.1:0-27562 GCF_003364135.1 Helicobacter sp. MIT 01-3238 | reverse complement strand
TGCCTAAACAACAAATCTATGAGAATCTGCACTTTGATTTTGCAAAAGATAAACTCATACTTACCATAAAGCAAGGAAAGTCATTTGTCTTTGAAAATGTCCTTGATAGCGCGTGTGAAAAATGCAAAAATCCACAAGATGAACTATACAATGCAATTCAAAAACAAAATGATAAATATTTCATCAATAAACCTTTACAAATATGCGCTGATATAGAATCCAATAAGTGCGATGAGAAATCTAAAGAATCTAAACGCAAAATTATCTACATACAAGATGAGCTATCGTTTAAAAATTGCGTATTTAATGGCGAAGTAAGGTTTGAGTATATTTGCTTTGCTCCGCTTAGCTCTAAAGCACATAATGATAGCGAAGCAAAACACAATGAAAAAAATCCAAATGATTTTAGACAAAGCACACAACCCTTACGCCTAGACTTTCAGCATTGTGAATTTCACAAAAGAGTGTATTTTACAAATTGCGAGTTTAATGGCAATGTGTTTTTTAATCACGCTGTTTTTGAGAGATATGCAGACTTCCACGAGAGTATATTTAATGGTGTAGTGTCGTTTTATAATGCAGAGTTTAAATATGCTCCAAACTTCTCTACTTGCGTATTTCAAAACCTCCAAGCCACAAACTTTATCAATGTGAAAATAGATGATATAGATTTTGATAAAGTGAAGCAGTTTATCAAAGAGTATAGAATCGATGGAACATATCAAAACAAACTCAATTCCCTAAAACAGCAATATTCACAAGGTACAAATGAATATAAAACACAAAAACAAACGCTAGATAATAATCACAAAATCCGCTATGCAAGCAATGCTCGCGATTCATTTCGCACGATAAAAAATGTGCTTATTACGAATAACAACTTATTAGACGCTTGCGCTTGGCATAAGTTGGAGTTGTATGCAAAAGAAATAGAGTTAAGACTGCCTACTCCAGAATCTAAGAAAAATCCAAGCAATGAGCGCAAAAAATGTATTGAGAAGATTCAGCTCTGTTTTTATCGCCACACTTCCGCTCACCATACAGATTTGCTAGAATCCATAAAATCCCTGCTTATTGTGATAGGGATTTTTGGTGTGTTAAGCTGTGCTGTGATAGTGGGTTTTTCTTTATATTGTGGTTTTTGGGATTACAATCCTCATATTTTAACCAAATGTTATGATAAATATATCAAGTGCTTTTTGGCAAATCATTATTGTTGGGCAACTATTATCAACCTCGCATTATTTGGAGCTTTTATTGTGATTTTTATAGCAACTATTCTTTGCCAAAATGTGAGAAAACTAGCTTTTTATCTTTCTTGCGTTATTACACTTGCTTTATTTATTGCCTCGCCCAAGTATCTTATCCCACCTATTGAGATTTTTACCGATAAACGAATGCTACTTGACCCGCTATCTGTGGCGGGTGGAGTGTATAGCATACTTTTTGGTTTTATGCTTTATTCATTTATTAAAACCGCGCGTAAAAATTCCATAATACCAAGCTAATCCCAAGAATAAAAGGAGCAAAAAAAAACAATGAGTAGTGTGCAATAAAGACATAAAATCCATAAAAAGCGGACAATGTAAAAAAAGTAAAATCTAAAAAAACATAAAAGGAGTAACAATGAAGAACAAAACTTCAAATCTAGCAAAATTTGCAAGCAAAAGCAATGCAAACCAAAACCATACAAAAAGAGCAATAAAGATAATCGTGTGTATAGCATTAAGCGCACTATTTGCAAGTGTGGCAAGTGCGTATTATATCGGCGGAATGTATGTAACGCTGGTTAATTGCTCGTGGGGACAATACGGCTATGAATACGGAAACATAGGCACTTACAAAGATAGCAGTGGCAAACTTTATCAAGTATTTTTTGGAAAAAATTATTGTCAATACTAAAAGCTAAAAGGAGTAAGACAATGAAAAGATTAGTGCTAGTGTTTGGAATCTTAACAAGTGTGGTAAGTGTAAGTATGGGGGCGATGAGTGATGAGGATATTCAAGATTGTTTTGAAAAGAATGATAAAAACGCTTGTCAAAGGGCTGGGCTTCTTGCAGGAAATATGACCCCTAGTGATATTGCGGAATGGATTCAGAATGCGCAAAGTTGCTTAAATAAAAAAGATAAAAATGCTTGTAAAGTAGCTTTTAATAAAATCCAAAAAGACTATGGCACACAATATTGTAGCGATATTGGTGGGTTTTGCTATCAAGTAGCAATATTTTATAATCTTATAGAGGATTTTTTTAATGCAAATAAGTATTTTGAAATCCTTTGTAATAAGTTGAATGAGGGACAGTCTTGTTTAAGTTTAGGAAGTTCCTATTCTCTTGGAAAAGGAGTGAGACTAAATTATTCCACTGCTAAGCAATACTTTGGCAAAGCCTGTGATTTGGGAATTCAAGAGGGGTGTGATGGCTATAAACTACTACATAGCAATGGAGTGCAGTAGGTTTATTTTGTGTCATTTTTATCTACATAGCAATGCAAGCTTGTCATATTGAGGTTTCGCAAGAAACCGAAATATCTCAATGCAGATTTGTCATATTGAGCGTTAGCGAAATATCTCTAAAAAAGCATAAATGCAACTTTGCAAAAATTTACAAAACATAGAGCAGTTCTTTAAGAAGTCTATTTTTGAGATACTTCGGTTTGTGCCGCCAAACCTCAGTATGACAAGTGATTGATTTTTTTTGTGGCAAGAAAATATTTTTTTTAAACAAAAAAAAACACTCGCCCTCAAACCCTTTCACTACAATAAAACCTAATGCCAGATTTTGGGGGTAAAGTGAGTGATTTTTGTCCTAGCAGTGCCGATGAAGCATAGTGGCGTGCGAGTTTGCTTCGCTTTTCGCAAAAGGGCTAGCTTGTCCTTTGGGGAAATGCTAAAAAGCATTTCGTATTCTTCGCCACTTAGGTAAGCACTCTTTTGTAGCACTCTAGGCAGGACTTTGCTAGATTTTAGTGGCTTTTGTGCTTGCCACCGCTTACCACTACACTTATTGCCACCTTTATTACCTCTTTTATCGCTTCTTTTATCACTACTTTTGACGCTCCCTGCCCTTTTTGCCATGCTAGATTTTTTGGCTAGACAAAACCCTAGATGATTTATCGCACTTAGGCGGTTTAGCTCGGCATATACGCCATCAGATATGTCAAGCCCGCAGTGCAAAAACCGTGCACACGATTTGATAAAATCCGCCCTAAGAATAGGAGCTACAAAGCGAGAAAATCGCTTGGAATTTTTGTTTATTTTTTGTCCTCTGCTTAGAGCCTGCAAAGACTTTAGGCTCTCCCCCACCCTACCCGTGCAAAAGAGCAAATCGCCTTTTTGTAGTCCTTTGCGAAAGAGTAGCTTGCCTTGAGGTGTGCCAAAAACCGTGATATGAAACTCTAGCCTATCTCCGCTCATCGTATCCCCGCCGATAAATGCTATGCCAAAGTCTTGTGCTACCTCTCTAAGTGAGTGGGCTATTTGTAGCGTCTCTCTAGGGCTAAGAGGCGGGAGGAGTATGCTAGCTAGGGCGTATTTGGGGCGGGCATTCATCGCTACTATATCAGAGATATTTACAAGCATTGCTTTTTTGGCTATTTGCTCTAGGCTTAGCCATTCTCTTTTGAAGTGGATTCCCTCACAAAATCCGTCATTTGCGATGACAAACTCCCGCGCAGAATCGATGACTTTTGCAAAGGTAGCAAAGGCATTTGGGCAAGTAGAGTTTGTTTTGTCGTGTCTAGCTAGTGGCTTTGATAGCACCACCCCGTCATCACCTATGCCTTTTATCGTGCTTCTTGGTGCATTTTTGCCACACAGAGCACGCAAAAATAGCGATTCTTTATCAAAATTTCGCTTGCTAGAATTATTTGAAGTGTTGTGGTGCATTTTATGATTCTAGCAGGGCGATAGTATCGCCTTGTGCTACTTTTGCACCACTTTGGGCTTGCGGGTGCAAGCCTTGAGCGATAAGCACGATAGTAGAGCCCATCATAAATGTCCCTAGCTCCTCTCCTTTTTTGATTTCTATGGGTGTGGTGTATGTGTAGATTTCGCGTGCGTTTGGAGTGGCGTTTGTGTGGATTTTTGGCTCGAAGTGGAATATCATTTTGCCGACATTTAGCGCACCCACCGCGACATAATACAGCCTTTTGCCACGCAAATCCTCTGCTACAAGCACTACGCGTTCATTTTGGATAAAAAGATGATGATTTTTGCGAAGCGAGGGGGGGTTCACAGGTAGTAGCACGCCACCAAAATACCTAGCCTCCAAAATCCGCATATCACACGGCGCGTGGTAATGATGATAGTCGCTAGGAGATAGATAGAGATTTACAAAGCTAAGCGGGGAGGCAGAATCTAGCGCGTTTAGCACGCACCTGCTCTCTCCTAGAAACTCATCTATGGGGTAGGACATTCCTTTGATTTGGAGTGCCTTTAGGGTGGAGTCCTCTACAAAGATTCTGCCCTGCTCCATTATCAAGCTATCGCTAGGCGAGATAAGTGCGTTTGGGTTTGTATCAAATGCGCGGGGTTTGGCTAGAGAGCGGGTAAAAAGCGCGTTTAGCGTGGGGTAAGTATCCGCAGGGGCGAAATCACTCAAATCAATGTGAAATATCCGCACATATACGGCGTTTATGATACGCTGAAAAAAGCGCGGAAACGCGTAGTTTGCAAATCTGCCAAAAAGCAGGGATAAGCGATTGCTTAGTGCGTGTGCTTGGGCGGTTGATTTTGCGGTGCTTGTGGCATTTGTAGAGTTTGTGTTTTGTGTGGATTGTGTGGTGTTTTGTGGCATTTGTGTCCTTTTGTCGTGGGGTTTGGATTGTCTTTTGGTTAAATTTTAGGCTAAAATTTGCACTAAATCGCGCTATACAGATTTCACGCTAGATTTTGGTATGAAATCATCGCTTGAAGTGTTAGATTCTGCAAAATAAGGCTTCCAAATAGGCACTTCAAAAATATCAGGTGCATTTATCAGCTCCTCAAATGGTCGAAAATGCTCTTTGTATCCCATACTATAATGGTTTTTTATCCAATACCCGGGATAAAAATATGATAGATTTTTCCTCTTTGCGATGAGTAGCTGTGTGAGGATGTTAAATGAGCCAAGACTTAGTCTAGCAAAATTATGGTCATAAAAAAAATAAATCGAAGAAATGCTGTTTTTTAGCATATCAAAATACCCCACACCTACGAGCTTCCCCTCCCTGCGATAAGTGATTTCATACCCAAAGCTATTATAGCCATAGACAAAATTATCACTATACACTTCTTTTGTGATTCCGCGATAGTTCCAGCCTTTTTTGATATTCATTGCGTTATGATAGCTATCATACAGGGCTAGTCGCTCATCATCGACACTTGGGCGAGCGATAGTGATAAGCGTATCGGCATTTTTGGCAATCACGCGCCTTTGGGATTTGTTTGGCTCAAATCCCCTAACCACCTGCCGAATCGAAATGCACTCCTTGCACTCCGCGCAAATAGGCACGAAAAAATACTCGCCAAATCGCCTCCACCCTCGCTCAATAAGCCCCTGACAAAATTCAAGCGGACACTGCTGAATGTAGAAATACCGAAAATGCGAGCACCTATCGCCAAAATAGCTACAAGTTTCTTTGGGGTTTGAAAAAAATTCTGCAAGTTGTAGCAAAGTCTGCCTTTTATTTTATTTTGGGTTTTTGAAATTGTTGCAAAAAATTATCGCACTAAATCTAGTGCTAAATCTAATGCAAAAGCGCAAAATCTAGCGCGAAAAAGACTTTTTAAGACTTTCAAAGAAGTAGTCTTTTAGCCAAAATCTACTCAAATCTTTTATCTACCAAATCACATAATTTTGCAAAATCTACCATTTGGCAAAAAACTTTATTTGCAAAAATATTAGTTTGCAAAAATCCTACTTACAAATAAAATCTTACTTGATAGTAGGCGAGCTGATATTGGCAAGTTTTAGGGTAAATTCTACTTCCCCACGCCCTATGCGAAGCTCTTTTGCAAT
Source organism: Helicobacter sp. MIT 01-3238 (assembly GCF_003364135.1). Lineage (NCBI taxonomy): Bacteria > Pseudomonadati > Campylobacterota > Epsilonproteobacteria > Campylobacterales > Helicobacteraceae > Helicobacter > Helicobacter sp. MIT 01-3238. Next base: position 21,562 of record NZ_NXLN01000031.1, on the reverse strand, counting down.
CGAGTCGATACTAAAGCCGTTTTGAAACATATCGATGATTTTTTTCTCATCTATATCGCCACCACCGCTTGTGAAATGCCCATATTCTCGCAATTTGTTCTCTAGGCTTATGATTTTTTCATCATAGTGGCTTTTTAGCATATCTATATCTTTATCTAGTTCGTTTATTTTTTTGTTCATAGAAGTGATTTTTTCTTGCAGTGAGCTACCTTGCTCGCTATGATTCCCGCCATCTAGCGCGTTTAGGAAGTCGATTTTGTTGCCCTCTTGCTCAAATTTCTCCACGCCTTTTTGGGTTTTGTAAATCTCTTTTGCTAGGCTTGTGATAGCTCCCTCAAACCTATGCAATCGCTTGTGTGTATCTCTGTCCTTTGCAACCACATAGATAAACAAACACACCACAAAAAAGCCCACGCCTACAAGGCAGAAAAACAACATTTCTTGGTCTATGGCTAGCATCATTTCTTTCATTTTTTATCCTTTATTTTGTCCTTTGCTCTCTAAGTTGTTCCATTTCTTTAGCAGCGATATAGTTATCTAGCACGCGCATATCGCTAGAGTGAGCAGAGGTGATTTTGATGATTTGTGGCGTTATGGCGTGTGCGTATACGGCGATGATTCTTTGCAAGACATTTGGCAATACAAACCTCGCATAATACTCCTCCCCCACCCTGAAGCACTCCTCCTCACAGCATATCACGCCGTGTCCAAACGCAGCCACGCTTGTGTGAAAATCTAGTGCGATTAGCTGTGAGGATTCTCTCATCACTATTCGCTCTATCTTTGCGACTTTTTGGTATATCTGGGACAAAAGCTCAATAATCATCGCATTTGAGCTATCGCTTTCTTTGTTTAGGAAGTGCATAGCTTGACTTATGATGTCATTGCCCTGCTCGCCTAAGACTTGGTATTCTTTTTCTACCACATCTTGGCTAAGGCTTTTTAGCGGTGCGTATTCTAGCTCTAGGACGCAAGGCACGATTCTAGTTTGAATGCCTGCACTTTGTGTGGCTTTGATAAAATATTGCTTGGAATTTGATTCTTTCGTGGAGTGTGTGCTTGGTGTGGTTTCTTGCTTCATTGATTGCTTCACTTGACTCATCTCTTAAAAATTCTCGCTTTTAGATTTTGGGTTTGAATCTGCGCGGATAAAATCTAAACAAATGTGAGATTTTATCATTTTTAGCGAGATTTTACAATCTTTGCGCTAGATTTTGCGTGATTTTCTTATGCAAATAAGCGCGAAAATCATTTAACCAAGCCCTAATAAAATCTCTATGTAAAAAAATCTTAAAAAATATCTTTACCTGTGCGCTTCCAGCTTCCCCTAGCATATACGACATAAAAAAGCCCTGCGCGGATATAAGTCTCCACAAAAATCAGCACAAATACCCACCAAATGCCAAATCCAAGCTCTATCCCCACCCACATAGGAGCTATGCGAAACACCCAAATACTCATAGCATTTATCATAAGGCTTTTTTTGGTTATCCCCGCTCCGCGAAGCACGCCATCAAGCACAAACACCCAAATAAGTGGCACTTGAGAAGCCCCCACCGCCCACAGATACCACTTCGCCACCTCTATGACAGAATCATCATCATAAAAGATTTTACTTAAAGGAGTGGCAAAAACCACCATAAAAATCCCCAAAATCCCCATTACCACACTAGCGATTTGCAAAATCGTTTTATTCAAATCCTCTGCTAGCCACACGCGATTTGCACCTAGATTTTGCCCTGTGAGAGCCATAGCTGCCACCATAAACCCAAATCCCGGCATAAAAGCAAAAGATTCTATCCGTGAGCCGATTTGTGAGCCTGCTACGGCTATATCGCCAAAGCTAGCGATAAACTTCGTAGTAAGCACCAAAGAGCCAAGTGTCAAAAACCGCTCTATGCCTGTGGGAATCCCAATCTTTAGCGCGATATAAAAATATTTCCAAAATATTCCAAAACATTGGATAAAAAACTTGCCTTTTTTCCACGCAAGAAGCGCAAACAATGCTAGCTCCACATAGCTTGTAAGCACGCTTGAGAGCGCAGCACCGATGATTTCTAGTCCTGCACCTAGCTGATAGACACTGCCAAAAACCTCTATACGAACTTCAAAAATCAAAAAATAGTTTGCCACTATGCAAAAAATCGTGCTAAAAATCCGCACGATAAAAATGCTAAGTGTGTTTCCCATAGCAGCAAAGGCTGCGGTGATAATGTTTTTTAGCAGCATTGCAGGGAGGGTAAAAATAGCTATGTTTAAAAACTGCTTGGTTAGCTCGCTTGACTTCTCACTCAAATCAAACCACGAGATAAATCCATCTGTGCCAAGATATGCCACACACACAAATGGAATCCCACAAATCGCACATAGCAAAAAAAGCGTAGAAAACACCATAGATGCACTTGTAGAATCCCTAATACCATAAAGCCTAGAAATCTGAGCATTTGTGCCGATGTAAAATATCGCATTTATCGCAAAAAACATCATCATAAACTGCATAGCGATAGAAACTGCTACAATGTGTTCTTGCCCAAAATACCCCATAAAGAGCATTCCTAATGCCATTACGATAATATCAAGCAATGAATTTGCGCCTGAAGGAAGTGCTATGCGGAGGATTTTGCGCACCTTTTGGCGATAAGTCATTTGTATCATTAAGTGCCTTTTGCCTGCTTTTTGCTACTCTTTTTGTTCTTTGGAATCCTAATTGCAAATGAAATCATACTCTATATAAGATTATCCAAGATAAAGAATGCTAAAATTCTACAAAAGCAAATATTTTTTGCAAAAATTTTTGACACGCAAAATCATAGATTTTGTAGCAAGTATGAAATGGATGCAAAAATGGAGAAAAAATGAAAAATGGCTATGAAAAAATCCAACCACTAAAGCACAAAAATATCTTGCTATGTGTAAGTGGCTCTATCGCAGCGTATAAAGCAATAGAGATTTTAAGTGGTTTAAAAAAACTCGGTGCAAATGTCGCTGTGGTGCTAAGCGAGGAAGCAAAAAGATTTATCTCCCCGCTTAGCTTTGAGGCTATCTCTCATACTCAAGTTTTGCACAAATACACGGAAAGCTGGGTAGATTTTGGAAAATCTTTGGATTTTTGTGATTCTAATTTTTGTGGTAATTTACCCGCTGATTTTCGTGCTGATTCTATCAAAGTCCCTTGCGTTGATTCTACTGCTGATTCTCACACGGATTCCCTTAGTGATTCTAGTGTTTCAAAATCTAGCACCGCAGATTTTGCTCCCTCTTATCCACACCCCAAATCCCACATAGCTTATGCAAAATGGGCGCATATAGTCCTGCTAGCCCCTGCCACTGCAAACACCATAGCCAAGCTCGCTTATGGCATAGCAGATAATCTCATAGTCCAAACCCTGCTAGCTACTAAGCACACGCAAATCCTCCTAGCCCCTGCGATGAATACACAAATGTTTTTATCCCCACAAGTGCAAAGCGCACTTGATAGATTGCAAGACTATGGCTATGAAATAATCCCACCAAAGGAAGCACTACTAGCGTGCGATGAATACGGCATAGGCGCACTTGCAGAAGTAGAAGAAATCATTTTTCGCACTCTTCGGGCTAGCTATATGCGAGATTTGCCACTAAAGATAAAAAATCCTAGCAAAGATTCTAAACAAAATAATTTCTCTCAAAGTGATTTTAAGCGAAAAAATTTTGTGCAAAATGGCTTTTTGCAAAGTGGTTTTTGGGCAGGCAGAGAAGTTATCATCACAGGTGGTGGCGCGACTTCGCCTATTGATACCGTGCGAGCTATCAGCAACCACTCTAGTGGCAAGCAAGCAATCGCCATAGCAAAAGCAGCCTACACGCTAGGGGCAAAAGTTACGCTCATTTCCTCAAAAATCGATAGCTTTTTGCCTAGCCAAATAGAGTGCATAGACGCGCAAAGTAATGATAACTACAAAGAAGCGATAGAATCCAAACTGCGAGATTTTGATAGCTTTGGGGATTGTGCGAATTTTGGTGGTTTTGATGATAGCACAAAATCAAAAAACATAAAAGATAAAACACCTAGCGAGCGCAAAAAACCTGTGCTATTTATGGCAGCTGCACTATGCGACTACGCACTACAATCCCCCAAAACATACAAAATCAAAAAATCCACCTCGCCAAATCTCACGCTAGAGCTACAATCCTGCGAAGATGTCCTAGCAAGCATAGATAGTGAAAAAATCTACAAAGTAGGATTCAAAGCCGAAAGTATCACGCAAAAAAATGAGAAAAACGCGACAGAAAACACCCTAGAAGACGCGCTAAAAAATGCAAAAAAAATGCTTCGTAGAGTAAACGAGGGGGGCAAAGGCTGCTCTTGTGTGTGTCTAAACGCTATCTCAAAAAGCTCTACCCCCTTTGGAGCAGAGGATAATAGCTTTTATTTGCTAGATTCTAGGGCATTACACGATGAAAGTAGCGATGCGTGCGAGAATATCGCGTTTTTGCCATTGCAATCAAAGCTAGAATTATCCTATCAAATCCTTGACTTTGTCCAATCTAGCTTGCAAGGCTCGGTTTTTACAAAAAGTCTATCAAGCACAAAATCAAACACTGCAAAAAACAAATGAATCTAAATCCCCTGCAACAAATGGCAAATCTCGCCAAACTAGATTCTGCTCTAAGCACCCAAAAAGGCGCAAAACATTTTAACGCCTCTCTACCTGTGCTACTAAAAGTCCTATCCCAAAGCAAAAACGGCGAATACCTACTCCAACTAGGCAGGACACAAATCGCCACAAAATCGGCTATAAAGCTAGAAATAGGCAGGAGCTATTGGGCAAATATGCAAAAAAATGCCGCAAATCAAATCGTGCTAAACAACCTCATAAAAAACCCAAAAATAATGGAAAGCCTAAAAAACTCTCCACTAAAACTAAGTCTAAACGACTTAGCAGAGCTACAAAAAAATCCAAAAGACTTCATAAATGAGCTAAAAGAATTTTTGCTAAAAGAGATTACTTTAAGTGAAAATCCAAAAGACTTTAGCGAGCTAGCAAAGTCGCTACTAAGCCTATCTCAAGGCGTTCTTAGCCTAATCATAAGCGATGAGGGCAAGGAGCATTTACTACAAATAGCGCAAAAAAAATCACGCAAAAATCAAGTAGAATTTTATGGGATTTTTCCCTCTTTGGGACCGATAAAAGGTGTGTTTAGCGATTGTGGTGAGGAGGGAAAATATAGAGAGGATACAAAAAAGGGGGATAAAAGCTCTAGTGATAAGCTACTAGCACAGCTTTGGGTGATGAGCGAAAAAATCGCGCTTGCTTTGCAAAAGCATAGGGAGGATTTGGGTGTGGAGTGTGATTTGCGCGTATATGTAGATAGCGCAATAGAGCCACTGCTAGAGCTAGAAAACAACCTGCTAGACATAAAAACATAAAATCTAAATTTGTTTTTGGTGGTTTTTTTTGGTGATTTTTTTTATATTTTTATTTTACAAAGTGAAGTATCTTTAGTAATGACGATTTTGCGTTACTTGTATTTTTACTAGCACAAAGGATACCCACCCCCAAACCCCCTCCACAAAGGGAGGGAGCTTTCATAGAAAAGCAAATATCTTCGTGCTAAGGGAGGGGAAAAGCATAAAAAAAATTCATTGTCATATTTAAGCGCAGGCGAAATATCTCAATGGAAATGTGGATTTGTCATATTGAGCTTTTGCAAAAAGCGAAATATCCAAAAAAGCACTTCTTATAAATTTACATTTTTTTTTTGAGATACTTCGGGCTAAAGCCTCAGTATGACAATAAAAAGCAAAGCAAGGCAAAAACCACAAAAACTAATAAAATCTCACAAGTCCATTACAAATCATCACACAAAGACTTCAAAGCATACTCCGCACAAAATATGTGCAAAATCCCCGCAAAATTTACCTCTACAACATTTCAAACATTTCAAAATTCTCGCAATTTTACAAATCCTCCCAAAATCCCCTCGTGCTTTCCTCACATTAGTATTCTGTTTTTTTTTTTTTTTGTAGTATCGCTTTTGCATAAAATCCATAAAGCAGGAGTGCAAAATGCAAAATAACGATACAACACAAGAAGAAATAGAAAATCTAAAAGAAAAAATCAAAGGCTGGTTTGATAATCCACACCAATTTAATAGCTATATTTTGTTTAATTATATTAAGCTATCTAAGGGTGATTCTTGCAGTATATCAAAGAATGAACTAAAAGAATGGCTAGATAAAGATTTTGATGACAATTTTAGTTCTATGAAGAGTAATGGTGGTCACAATAATGGCAAAATATTTGTAGGAAAAAATAGTGGAATAAGACTAAATAGGGACTTGGCAGACTTTATCATCACAGAATACAAAAGGAGGGGCTTAAAATGGTAAAAGCAAATAACAAGATAGCAAAATGTGTCTTAGCGTGTGGGATTTTGGTAAGCGTGGTAAGTGTAAGTCTAGGGGCGATAAGTGATGAGGGATGGGAGAGAGCTAGGCATAATTGCTATGAAAATGAGGACAAAAATGCGTGTGAAGCACTTATCAATAATTACATAGAAAATGGTTGGGGATTGGAAAATTGCATTAAAGATAATTGTGACATTATTGGAGGACTTTATTATACAGCGGGGCGTTATAGAGAGGCGATACCCTACTTTGAAAAAGCTATTGCTTTGGGGGATAATAGAGCAAGTAGAGTATATAGTTTATTAGCAGGAGCTTATTATAAATTACAAGACTACTATAATGCAAAGAAATACTATGAAATCGCGTGCAATAAAGGCAATGATGAATATTCGCAAGCAGAGGATTGTTACAATCTAGGTGTTTTGTATAATGGAGGGCAAGGAGTGCGCCAAGATTACTACAAAGCACACGAGCTATGGAAAAAAGCCTGTGATATGAAATATGGTTTTGCGTGCAACAATCTGGGTGTGCGATATATTAACGGACAAGGGGTTAGGCAAAATAGCTCCACTGCTAAGCAATACTTTGGTAAAGCCTGTGATTTGGGAAGCCAAAACGGGTGTGATAATTATAGAAAACTAAATAATCAAGGAGTGCAGTAATGGGAATTTTAGAAAAAGATAAGCTACATAAAGTAGAGCCTAAAAAATTCAAAGAAAAACAAATAATATTCGCAAAAAGTGAATATTTTAGTGCAAAAATTGAGGGTAAGCAATTTTTTCAGCTAGGAACTTTTGGAGAAAAGGGGGATAATGAGGGACAAACGATACGATTTGACAGAGACACGGCGATATTTTTGATAGATGTGCTTATCAAAGAGTTTGACTTGCAAGCGGATATAAAAGTCTCTTTTAAGTAAATCCAAACATTTTAAGAAATGCACAACAAACCCCTAAATCCCAAAAAATGCTTCTATTTCTTGCTTGATTTGTGGGATTGCTTCTATGGCTTTGCTATATATGACTTTGTCAAACAATCTCTCATCGATATATGGCGATGGTGCGAGGTTGTTTAGGATTTTTAGTCCTATCTCGCTACTTCGTCCCAAAATCACGCCGATAGGTATGACACTCCCACTTGTGCCTACCACAAGCACACCATCATCTTTGCCAAGTGAGAAAAACACCGCGTTCATCACCTCATATAGTGGCGCATTCTCATAAAAAAACACGATTTTTGGCTTTTGCTTTTTGTTGCCGCATTTGGGACAGGGAGTAGTGCTATCAAAGTGTTCATAGCCTATATCGCTGATATGATGACACTTTGGGCAGATGATTTTGGTTAGCTCTCCGTGCAGGTGGATTACATTTTGCGCACCTGCTCGCTCTAGCAAATCATCGACATTTTGGGTGAGATAGACTACTTCGATAGATTCTCTAGCTAACAAATCTACCAAGTTAGCCAAAAACTCGTGCATAGCATTTGGCTTGACACTTTTTAGCTCCTCTCTACGCAGGTTATAAAACCTATGCACTAGCTAGTAGTTTTTCTCCCAATTTTTAAAATTGCACACTTCAAACGGGTCATAGCTCGCCCACAGCCCATCACTATCGCGAAAAGTGGCTATCCCAGAGTCCGCACTTAGCCCCGCCCCACTAAAAATTACAAGTTTTCTATGCTTTTTACTCATTTTTCACTCCGTGTTAGATTTTGCCTTTTATTGCAAAAGGGCTTATTGCGTAAATAATCATTGTGGAGAATTCGCCCTAGAAATAAGACTTTTTAAGTTTTTGGATAAGTTAAGTTTTTGCATTATCTCACGCTCTTTTTGTCTATGCGCTCCTCTATCTCTCTCGTGGTCAAATCCTAGTAAATGTAGCACTGCGTGGATAAATAAAATAATGATTTCATCATCTAGGCTATGGGCAAATTTTAGACTATTTTTGCGTGCTAGAGGGAGATTTATAACGATACTGCCTAGTAGTAGTGGCAAAAACTCGCTAGAATCTAGCGATGATAAATCTTGCAATTTCGCAAGCAAAAAATCTGCTAAAGGCGAATCTGCAGAATCTGTAAGCGGGAAATCTACAAGGGGGAAGCTTAGCACATCGGTAGCATAGTCTTTGGCTAAAAATTCTTTGTTGATTTTGCGCACCTTTGCAGTGCTTACAAATACTAGCTCGATATGGATTTTTTCGCAGATATTTTTACCATCGCGACAAAAATAGCCCAAAGCAGAATCTAAAGAAGTAGAGTCTAAAGTAGATTTTGAAGCAGAATCCAAATCGCAATCCAAGCTAGAATCTAGCACACTCTCAAGCACCACACCAAGCGTAGAATCTAAGCGAGATTCTATCCCTTGAGGCAGTGCGCTTCTTGTGTGGTTGCATATCTCTAGCAAGGCCATCCTTTTTGTGGGAAAAGTATTGGTGGCAATCTGCAAAAAACCCTTGCAAGAGCCTAGCTACCCCATAAAAAAGCTATACCCAAGCAACGCCACCCAATACGAAATAAGTGAAAAAATATACGCCACAATAGTAGTAAAAACAAATAAATATCCAACAAACTTGATTCCCCCAGCCTCACGCCCAAAGCTAATAGTCGCCGCAAAGCAAGGGATATAAAACATCACAAACACTACAAATGCCACTGCGCTAGGAAAAGAAATGCTATCTCTTAGCATTTGCTGCAAAGAGCTAGAGTCCTCCTCTACGCCCTCGCCAAGTGAGTAGAGAACGCCAAGTGTGGATACGACAACTTCCTTTGCTGCAAATCCTGTAACTATCGAAATAGACAACCTCCAATCAAACCCCATAGGAGCAAACACAGGCTCCAAAATCTCCCCTACTCTACCCGAGTAAGTATCGCGCAAAAACTTCTCTTTTTGCTCGTTTTCTAGATGGGTGATTTCCTCGTTTTTTTGCTCTTCGCTAAGGTTTTTACTCTCTAGCACTTCTTGTTTTTTGGCTTCATAGATTTCATCTATTTGCGGATTTTTGGGGTATTGTGAAGCAAACCAAATCAGCACAGAAGCGATAAGGATAAATCCACCAGCTTTTTTTAGAAACATAACTACCTTGCCCCAGATACTAAACCACACGGTGCGAAAATTTGGGATTCTGTATTTTGGCATTTCCATTACAAATGGTTCATCTCTGCCACGAAAAAGCGATAGTTTTAGCACTTTTGCCATCATCAGTGCCACCGCCCCACCAAGCACATAAATCCCAAAAAGCACAAATCCAGCGTATTTTTCAGGGAAAAACGCTCCCACAAATAGCACATAAATAGGCAATCTAGCCGAGCAGCTCATAAAGCCAATCACAAAAAGCGTGATAAGTCGTTCGTTTTGGTTTTTTAGCGTGCGGGTAGCCATATATGCAGGCACAGAGCAGCCAAACCCCGCAATCATAGGGATAAAACTTTTGCCGTGCAAGCCAAATTTGTGCAAAAATCCGTCAAACAAAAATGCCACTCTAGCCATATATCCGCTCCCCTCCAAAATCGCAATCCCAAAATACAACACCGCAATGAGTGGCAAAAATGCTAGCACCGTGCCTACACCACCGATGATACCATCACAGATAAGTGAGATAGCTTGAGGGTGGCTTACAAGCACTTCGCCCAAAAACTCTCCAAACTTGGCAAAACCCTCCTCTATGTAGTCCTTTGCAAAACCACCGACATAGAAAGTCATCTCAAAAAGCAAAAACATAAGCAAAAAGAAAATAGGCAAGCCAAAAAATTTGTGAAGCAAAATAAAATCTATGCGCTTTGTGCGCTCTAGCGAGCTTGGCATATCAAAGTCTTTTTTGCGAAAATTTTTGCCAAAATGTGTAGAGAGATTTGTAGAGAAGTTCTTAAGGTGGGATTTTGTAGGATTTGCGCTAGGTTTTAGGCTTGTGTGGCTTTGGGCAGAATCTAAAGAATTTATGGAATCCGCAGAATCTGTGCTTGTTTCTCGCACTAGATTTGCTTCATCTAGCAAGGGTGGTTTTTTGTAGCTTAGCACCTCTTGGGCTGCGCCTTGTGCGAAGCTTATAGAATCTTGGTTAAAAATGCTTTGGATATTTTCTTCCCCACTTTGTTTTGTGAGATTTGCACTTACTTCATTGACAAACTGTGTAACTTGCGTATAACAAGGCTTGTCGTGCAAATAAGCATATAGATTTGTATCAAGCCGAAGTAGCAAAATCGCTATGATTCTGCTTGAGAGTGCTTCTTTTTGACTAGGATAAGAATTTAGCTCATAAAAACTTTTTTGGAGCAAAAACTCTTCAATTTTACCAATGCTAGATTCTAGCAAATCATCATAAATGCGCTTTGGCTCGCAAAATGGCTTGTTGTGCGTATCTATGAGTGTGTCAAATAGTGTGTGGATATTGTGTCGTTTTTGCGCTGAAATAGGTATGCAAGCCACGCCCAATATCTCACTTAGTAGCTCTGTGTCAATCTCTATGCCATCAGCTTTTGCCTCATCTATCATATTTAGCCCTAGCACGCACTTCACACCAAGCCCCATTATTTGCGCACTTAGAGCGAGATTTCGCGCTAGATTGGTAGAATCTAGCACATTTAGCACGATGTCATATTGCCTAGATTCCAAAAAATCTTTGGTGATTTTCTCATCTGGCGAATAGTCATTTAGGCTATAAGTCCCGGGCAAATCCACGATATTGATTTGAGTGCCTTTGTAGCTGAAGCGCACTTCATCTTTTTGCACCGTTACACCGCTAAAATTCCCCACTTTTAGGTTTGCGCCACTTATAGCGTTGATAAGAGAGCTTTTGCCGACATTTGGCTGACCGACAAGGGCTATTGTAAGCTGGGAAGTAGAATGGGTGTTTTGTTGCGAGGGTTGTGAAAGGGGTTTTTTTGTCATAGTGCTACTCCATTAGGTTTTTGGCTAGATTTGGCTTGTTTGTAAATGTATTTGCGAATATTTTGCAAGTGCTTTTTATGTGGATTTTACGCAAAAATAGCTGATAAAATCCACAAAAAATCCTCTAAAAATCATCTAGTGATTTTTTAAATCGTTATTGTAATATAAAAATCATTATTTTGAGTTTAATTATTAGCTTTTATCAAAAATACACAAATAATGAGAATCAACGCATTTTTTAGCGCAAAATATAGCCTTGAAAAATATAGCGTTGTGTGCAAAATTTATAACGCACAAAAAATATAAAATCTAGCAAAACTAGATTTTGCATAGAATCTATAAATGTCTATCTTTTGTTATGTTGTCTTTTGGGGTATATTTGCAAGTGTGTTTTGTGGCATTTGCTCGATATACACACTTTGACTTGGGAATGCAAAACTAAGCCCCATAGACTCTACTATACGCATTATCTCTAGCAAAATCTCCTCTTTTGTAAGCAAAAATTCTCCATAGCTTATGGCTTTGCTAAAGCAATACACCAAAATATCTATTGAGCTATCGCCTAGCTCATTAAGCACGACATATACGCTACCTTTGTAGCCTAGATAATCATCAACCGAAATAATATCTTGCTTAAAAGAAATGCTAAAATCTAACCCTTCTTTTTCATCGCTATCTTTGGCGATTTTGGGGTGCTCTAGTAGCATATTTTTTATCACTTTGGCACACTCACACACCTGCTCTCGTGAAGTGGAGTATGTAAGTCCTATATTTAGCTTTATAAGCCTGCCTGCTTTTCTGCGACTCCAATTTATAATAGATTTGTTTGCTAGCTCGGAGTTTGGGATAAGCACTAGGGCGTTATCACTTGTGCGGATAGTCGTGCGGCGCAGTCCCATCTCTACCACTACGCCATCTACGCCACCACATTCGATTCTATCGCCTTGCGAAAATGAATTATCAAAAAGCAACATTACAGAGGCGAAAAAATTGGCAAGCATATCTTTGACAGCTAGTGCCACAGCTAGCCCACCAAGCCCGAGTGAAGCGATGATTGCTGAAATATTAAAGCCCAAGATTTTCAAAATCCACAAAAACATAATGATGACGATGAAAAAATACGCAATTTTTAGCAAAAGATTTAGCACTTCTTTGCGAAAATGCTGCGTGGTGTTTTTTTGGGTGATAGTGCTTATAAACACCGCTGCATATCCCCTAAGCGCGATAATGATAAACCACCCAAAATTTATCACATAGCCCACAGAAAACCATTTTTCCAGCTCCTTTGGGCTAAGGCTTGGGTAATACAAAATATTGATACTTATATCAAGGCTTAGCAAAAACAAAAACAGCGAAACAGGCTTGATAATCTCACGCTGGATTTTGCTCTGTGCGTCCTTATCCTGCTTGGCTAGATGAAAACTAAGACTAATAAGCCACATAACAAGTCGTGTCAAAATCCTGCGAAATAGCCACAAAAACCCAAATGCAATGAGTGATAAAATTACCCGAAGTATCAAGGGGCTAGCATAAGATTCTAGCTTGGCGTTTATAAAAGCCACTTCAAGCAAGCTAAGAGAATGCTTGATTGCAGAATCAAAGGCTTTGATTTGCAAAGGATTGTAAGTAGTGTCAGTGTTTAGCACTTGGCTTGTTTGTGTTGATTCTAGCTCGCTTGCCAAAGCAAAATCCACCAAAAACACACCACAAAAAATCAAAGCTAATATTCTTATTTGATTTAGGATTTTCTCACGCATTTTTTTTTGATTTGACATTGTTTTTCCTTATTTTTGTTTTTATGGCTTTTGGTGTTTGGTTTGTGCTAATGCGCTTTATGAAGCATTTGAAGCATTTTTGGTTTGTCATTATACCAAAAAGTGTTTTACAAAATCTCGCCCACTCCCTCATCGACAATCCGCACTTGCAAGATTTTGCCACTTTGGAGATTCTGTGCTTTTATGATATTGCCTTTTGAGCCGTTTTGCAGGGCTTTTAGCGCGATTTGAGCCTGCATAGATTGTGATTTATAAAGCCCTATGATTTTGTCGCCTTTGCGAACCAAAATCCGCTCTTGGACTTTATCGCGGGTGATGATAGAGTTTGGTGGGATAAGCGAGCGAGCAGAGACATTTCCTATTTCTTGGGGTGGCAGGGGATTTCCTTTTATAGCAGAGAGGCTTATCCATTGCGTTTGTGTGTTTTGCTGCGTTATGTCTGTGCCTGTTTTTATTGATAGTGTTGCTTGGACTATAAGGACATTTGCATAGATATGATAGCCAATAGGCACAGAAACCACCCCTTTGCCCTGCAAAATCGTAGCGATAATCGTCCCGCTTGGCTTTTTAGTAGCGTTACTTGGCAGGCTTAGCTTACGGATTTTGGCTTTTGGGTTTAAGCTTTTTGGTATGTCTATGCTTATGCTTTCTAGCTCAAAGTGCGGATACAATGCCCTATATTGAGAGAGAATGTATTCTTTTATATTATCCTCATTTGCTATGTCTTGTGCGATTATGTCTTTGGTGTCTTGTAGGCTTTGTAAGGGGGGTTGCAAAGCGTTATCTTGCACTGCCAAAGCAAAATGACATACACATAAGCACACTACCCCAAAAATCTTGCCAAAATTCTTGTAAGTTTTTAGTATTTTTTTTAGCCACATTTACACACCTTTGATTTTAGTTTAGATTTTTTCTACAAAATCCTGCATTATCACGCGCACATTTCCACCAAAATTGATATGCAGTTTGTCCCCTTGCACTTCTTTTATGATGCCCGCACCAAAGATTTTGTGCCTCACAGCTTCGCCATTTCTGAAGCGATATGTTTTATCCCCATCATTATCGCTATTTTGACTACTTGGACTATCTAGCAGGATTTCATCTAGCTCATTGCTTTTGGGGTTTTTTTGTAATATATTTGCTTCATAGAGGAAAGGCGATAAGTCCATAATCTCGCGCCTGCCTTTATAAAACCTTGAGCGCACACTTGAAGTAAATAGTTTGTCTTTTGCTCGGGTAAAAGCCACATAGCCAAGCCTCCTTTCCTCTTCTAAATCGCTCTCATCACGCACAAGAGGAAAAAATCCTTTTTCCATTCCCACTACAAAAACATATTCAAATTCTAGCCCTTTTGCGCTATGCACGCTCATTAGGCATACACAATCTTGCAATGGCACATCTAGCCCAGAGCTAAGCGATAAATCGCCCAAAAAATCACTCAAAGAGTTGTGTGGATTTTGCGTGATATAGTCGCGGAAATATCCATAAAATTCGTGCACATTTGCTAGTCTGTCGATTTCATCGTGTTTGTTTTTGACTTCATCAATGACTTGGATTTTTTCTCCAAAATCAGCCAAAAACTTTAGCGGACTTTCCTCTAGTGCCTTTTGCAAGTCTTGCAAAATCACAAAAAGTTTTTCTAGCTCGTTTTTTTGTGCAGGGCGCAAAATAGAATCCAAATGCCCTAGTTTGTATGCTTCAAAGACGCTTATGCCAAGCGATTCTGCAAGGGAGAAAATCTTTTTTTGCACCACTTCTCCTATGCCTCGCTTTGGTGTGTTTATGATTCGCTTTAGGCTAAAATCATCACGCATATTTACCACAAGGCGGAAATATGCCAAAATGTCTTTTATCTCCGCTCGCTCATAGAATCGAATCGCGCCGATGAGTTTGTAGGGAATCTTAGCGCGATTTAGCCCCTCTTCTATACTTCTTGAGAGGGCGTTTAGGCGAAACAAAATCGCAATTTCTTGTGGATTTGTCCCATTATTTATGAGTTTGGCGATTTTTTGTGCGATAGTGTTTGCTTCTGCATTTTCATCATAGCTATAAATATGCTCGACATTTTCGCCCTGCCCGCGCGTGGATTCTAGCTGCTTGCCTAGCCGCGAGGTATTGTGCGTGATTAGGGCGTTTGCGGCTTCTAGTATGGGGGCTTTTGAGCGGTAGTTTGATTCTAGTTTGATGACTTTTGCGTTATCAAAACTTTGGGCAAATCCCAAAATATAGCCTATATCAGCCCCTCTCCAACTATAAATACTCTGGTCATCATCGCCTACCACACATAGATTTTGATGAGTGGCGCAAAGTTTTTTTAGCAACGCTACTTGCAAAAGGTTTGTATCTTGGTATTCATCAACCATAATGTATTGGTATTTTTGTGAGGTTTGAGCGCATAGATTTTCATCACTATCCAAAATCCTAAAACTTAATAGCAACAAATCATCAAAATCCACCATATTGTTTTTTAGCAAAAATTCCTCATATTTTTCATAGATTTTGCTTAGCATTTTTTGTTGTGGAGTTTTTGCAGATAGTGTCGCATTTTTTGCTGAAATGAGTGCGTTTTTTTGGTTTGAGATATAGCCCAAAATCATCGCCGTTTGCATACTAGAATCAATCTGCTTGATGATTCGCTTTTGGTCATCAGTGTCTATAAGTGTAAAAGTAGCTTCTCGTCCTAAGTGTGAAATATGAAGTCGCAAAAAAAACAAACCAAAGCGATGAAAAGTGCATAAAAGTGGTGGAGGTAATGACAAAAAGGATTGAGCGAAGTTTGCTTCTTTTGCTCCATTTTTGTTGCTAGATTCTCTAAGTAGATTTAGTGCGCGCTCTTTCATTTCGCTAGCAGCTTTGTTGGTAAAAGTAAGAGTAAGCGTAGAATCTGGGGAAATCCCAACTTCTTTTATGAGGTAGGCTAAGCGTGAAGTAAGCGTCTTTGTCTTGCCACTGCCTGCACCTGCTAAGATTAGCAATGCCCCATCAATATGCGTAGCGGCTTCTTTTTGCTTAGGATTTAGAGAATCTAGGAGGTGAGACATTATAAGACTTTAGTGCGTTTAAGTGTCTAAAAGCGGATTTGTTACGGGCTGTTGTGCGGGCTGTGGTAGCTGATTTTCATCAAGTTGTGGATTTTGCTGTGTGCTTTGTTGTGCATTTTGTTGCACACTTTGCTGTGTAGAGCTTTGATTTTGTGCGGACTTTGTATCCACTTCTTGCGTAGGATTTGGTGGGTTGTCTTCTGGATTGCCGTTGTTTTTGCTTACAAGCTCATAGGAGTGGATTTTTTGCGTATCAATTTGGAAATCAAAAAATTGGGAGTGAAAATTTGGCACAGCGATAAAGTTATAATTAAGTGCGGCAGTTTTTAGATTGTTTGCAGCGTGGTAGAGTAGCCCTAGTCCATATCGTGCTTCATAAGCGGTGGGGGTTTCCATTTTGGCTAGCTGAAGTAGTAGCACAGCATCAGGATAGTTGCCCGCACCCACCGCACTTACCGCAGCTAAAAATCGCGTATGACTATCGCCCTCTTTTAGCTCATCTACAAGCGTGGTGTAGATACTATATGCTTTTTGGAATTCTCTCTGATAGAGATATATCGCACCGAGTGTTTGCATAGTGCCTCTAGGGTCGTTCTCATTTGCGATAAGGTAGTTTTGCATTATGCGGGCTTGATTTTGCAGTGAGCCTGTTACAAACCCTGTGTAGACATACAGCTCTCTAGGAAATGCGCCACCTAAGTGCAAAGGACGCAAATCAAGGGATTTTTGGTTAAAAAGATTATACATACTTATGCTTATATCTTGGAGATTATCCCCAAAGCTACCCACAAGGATAGATAAAATATTTGCCACAATGTCGTTTGGATAGATATTTTTAAGCTCGTTTATATTTTCTAGCATTTCTTTTTTGTTTTTGCTTTTTAGCGCGTAGATAAACTCAAGCACATAATAAATCGGTTCTTTGACTTTTGCGTTTTTTATCCAATCTCGCTCTTGGAATTGATTGTCATTTAGATAGTTTAGGAAGTTTTCGATATATGCTTTTTTTGTAGGGTTGCTAATCTCCTCATCATAAAATCTTTGCATCAAATCATTATTGATTCTATTTGTGTTTTTGTTGCTAAATCTACCTGCTAGAACGGCAAAAATCCCTGATATATAATCGCTCTGGTCTAAATAATACGCACGGATAAAATGCGAATACGCATCATCATAATGCCCTAGTTGCGCTAGCACAAGTCCTAAGTTATAATACAAAATCGCGTGGTTGGGGTTGTTTTTGGTTGCTTCTTGTAGAAAGCCGAGTGCTTCGCGCAAATTTTTGCTCTCAAGCTCTACAAGCGTCCTTAGAATCTGTTTATCGATTTTGGAAGTCGTAGAGCTACGAAGTAGCATATTTTTTCCCTCTGTGATATTGATATGCGTAAGGCTTGAGGCTTGAGAGATTTCTTCTAATGCCCTCTTTGCGTCAAACACACGATAAGGCGCGTAATAAAAAAGCATTTTATAGCCTAGTTTGTCTTTGTTTTCAAAGTCTCTTTCCCAAAACATTCTTTGAGCCAAAGCTATATCAAAAAGCTCGGGGTTGATTATCACTTTGATAGGATAAATTTTTTGCGCTTTTTCTTGGAATCCCCTATTTGAAGCGATAGATTCTAGTGAATTTGCCGCACCCATATAATTCCCAAGTTTTAAGTCAATAAGCCCTAGTGCCAGCATAGAATCAATATCTCTTGGATTTGCTCTTAAATAGTTCATCAAGTGCGTTTTTGCTTTTGGGTATTGTGCCATTCGTGCATAAAGTAGCCCTATGGTTTTGTCATCTTTTGGGGTGGCGACTTTTTGGATATTTTTTAGCGCATTTTCATCATCGCTAAAAATCGTAAAAATATGCGCTGCAAGCCTTGCGTTTTGAGTAGTGAAGTCTTTAGAGTTTGGATTTAGCAAGGGGGAGAGTGTCTCAAAGTAGTTGCCCTTGTAGTAGGAAAGTAGTGCATAAGCATAGCTAAAAAACGGCTCATTTGCGATTTCGGCTAGATTATCACGCGCTAGATTTAGGTAATGGCTTGATAAATCATAGCGATTGATTTTTAGCGCGGCAATCGCTGCATTTATCGAGCTTGCCGAGATATTTTGTCCTGTTTCTATGGAGTCAGAATACGCCACGATAGAGTCTTCATAGGAGTTGTTTTTTAGCTGGATTGTGCCTAGATTGTAGTTGGCTATGGATTGAGAAAAATCCGCGATTTTGCGAAAAACCTGATAGGCTTCCTTGTGTAAGCCTTGCTGAAATAATAGATTTCCTTTGATGATTAGATTGTCCATATTGGATTCTTTGATTTCATCACTTGCTTCTGGCAAAGGAGTATTTACAATCTCATCAATCTCTGCTTGCGTGTAAGTCCTCTCTGTGAATTCCTCCTCCTCGTCCTCCTCGCTTTTGGGTGATAGGGCTAGGATAAGGACGATGATGAGTATGATGATGAGTGCGAGCACACCGCCCAAAATCCCAAAAAAAAGTGGCTTGTTTTTGTAGATTTTCTCAAAAGTAGGATTTTCTAAAAGTGGCGCAACAAGCGGGTCTAAATATGCGGAAATTTTTTGGGCTAGCCCACCAAGTTTGCCACCTGCATTTGCGCTAGATTGCTCACTAGCTTGTGTTTCTTGTATGCTGTTAATGTTACTTGGCTCTGGTGGCATTTTTCCCCTTCGTATTCTCTCTTGTAAAATTATGAAATATGTAGCTACAAAATTAGGCTATTCTGCTTGCGTGCTAGATTTCGCAATTTGTGCGATATGTCGGCGCACAAATCACACCTTTAGTTAGTGCATATCTAGCACATTTCGTGCCATATATGGAATCAAAACTTTGGGAATCTCTATCTCGCCATTTTCTTTTTGGTAATACTCCATTATCGCAGCTAGACATCGCCCCACTGCAAGTGAAGAGCCATTTAGCGTGTGTGCAAGGGCGTTTTTGCCATTTTCTTTGTAGCGGATTTTTGCTCTACGCGCTTGAAAATCACGCGTGTTTGATACCGAGCTAATCTCTCGATATTTCCTCTGCCCTGCAAACCACACTTCTATATCCACAGTGTTGCTAGCACTAAATCCCAAATCCCCACTGCATAACTGCACTAGCCTATGAGGTAGCTCTAGTGCTTGTAAAATCGAGCTAGCACATTCTATCATTTTTGCCTGCATAGCTTGACTTTGGCTTGGGTGAGTGATAGCTACTAGCTCTACTTTGTCAAATTGGTGTTGGCGAATGATACCGCGTGTATCTCGCCCTGCACTCCCAGCTTCTTTGCGAAAGCAAGGGGTTTGGGCTGTTAGGCAGATAGGCAAATCATCTGCGTTTATGATTGTGTCGTTATAGAGATTTGTAAGAGTGATTTCAGAAGTAGAGATGAGATAGAGTGCGCTTTTGGACTCGCTAGATTGTGCTTCATCGTTTGACTCGTGTGATTCTGTGCTTTGCTCTAGATTGTCTTGGGCGATTTTAAACATATCTTCTTCAAATTTTGGCAACTGCCCCGTGCCAAAGAGCATTTTTTCATTTACGATTACGGGTGTGGAGATGATTTCAAATCCAGCCCTTTCATTCATATCAAGCATAAAGTTTATAAGCGCGCGAGACAATCTAGCCCCCTGCCCTCGCAAAACGCTAAAACGCGATTTTGCTAGCTTCACACCCGCACCGAAATCTATCCATTTCCCCCTATTGTCGCTTTGTTTGTTGTGCCACTCGGCTAGCTCCCAATGCTCCTTTGGAGTGAAGCTAAACTCTTTTGGGGTAAGGATACGGTCTATTTCGACATTTTGATTTTCATCTGTGCCTATGGGTGTGGATTCATCAGGGATATTTGGGATTTGGGCTAGCACAAAATCTAGCTGTTCTTTTGCTTCTCTTACAAGTGCTTCGTTTTTGGATATTTGAGATTTGTTTGATTCTAGCTTTTCTTTTAGGGCTAGCACTTCGCTGTCGTTTTTATCGCGCTTTTGTGCCATTAGTGCGCCAAAATTTTTGGATTCTTTGTTTTGGGATTCTTGCAGAGATTCTAGGGCTTGTTTTTGTGATTTGTAGTTTTTGGCGAGGTTTGATAGGTTTTCTAATTGTTCTTTTGGTAGATTGCGAGTGGATAGCTTTTGGGCTATGGTGTCAAAGTCGTTTAGAAGTAGCTTTATATCTATCATTAGTATGCCTTTGTGGAGATTTTGTAAGGATTAAAAAGCACGAAAACGCGTGTCAAGCCGTGCGTGATTGCGTAATTATAGCAAAATATACTAAAAAGAAAAAATAAGCAGAAGTAAAAAAGAAATACTAATAAAGAAAGAGTGATAAAAACGAAATCCCCCAATTCCCAAAGGAGAGAGTAGAGAAAAGGGGTATTTCGTTGAAAAGGAAGATAATGCCATTTAGGCGTTGCTTGCAAGACTTGGTTGCAAGATTTTACAAAACCTTGTGCGAAATCTCACAAGCTACCTAAACAAATCACAACAACTAAAGGAGACCCACCGCTCAACCTACCCTATTACGCCTTTAGTTGCCTTATTTCGCATTTAGTTGAATTTTGTGCTATGCTCCTTTGTGTGGGAATTTGTGTGGAGAGCCACCGCCAGCACCACCTGTGATATGGCTAGCTTTACCATCTTTTATGAGATATGCCTCTCCAAATCCTTTGACAAATCGCCCGCCTTGTGGCTTAAGCTCAATAAGGTGGAAATCTGCAAAATCGCGTATGGTTTTGATTCCGCCACCTCCGCCACTTTGCTCTATGAAGCTATCATAGACTTCATCAAACTCCCCGCCACCTCGTTGTATAAATCTAGGCTCTACTCGGTAGCGAAGTCTTTTGCGCAAAATCACAGATTTTGCCTTGCTCTCATCTTCTAAAAACATTAGCTCAATATTTTCAGGGTGAGACTTGATAGAGCTAAAATGCTCTCCAACCTCGCTAATGTAGATAAAAAATTTCTCTTTATGATGAATCACAGGTGCGTAAGTGCAAAGCACCTCGCCTTTTGGGCTAAGCGTAGCAAGACAAGCAGAACCAAAGCTTTTGGCAAACTCGACTATCTCTCTTTCTACTTTGCCCAAATCCTTGCTTTGCTCAATGCTTTTGCATAGCTCGATAATCGTGTCGCGTAGATTTTCTTGCGTGGCTTTTTGTGGGAATTCTACGCGAAGTTTGCCCCCGCTATGAGCTATGTCTAGCCCCTCTAAATCAATACTTTCTAATAGGACATTTTTTGGTTCATCTACATTGCCAAATTTTTTAAGCAATGCTTCTAGCTCTTTGCTGTGGTGGTCGTTCATATGGGAAATGTAACCCTTTATGACTTCTGCAAAATCCATTGTTGCTCCTTTAAATTGTGAAAAATATGAGTAGGATTATAATACAAGAAAACTTAAAGTTTTATTAGAAATGAGATTGTTTATCGAATATTCTTAAAAATACTAAAAAAATGCGAAAGTTAAAAATCTCATATTTCCCTATTTATAGTGGTT
>NZ_NXLN01000030.1:0-27714 GCF_003364135.1 Helicobacter sp. MIT 01-3238 | reverse complement strand
CATTTTAATTTTTGTGAAAATTTCAAATATGTTACTATATTTCACAAAAAATGATTAAAATTATGAAATGACTGTGTTTTTTATAATTTACACTAGCACCGCAACAAACCAAAATCCAAAAATATGTTTTTGGAGGAAAGCAAAAGATTTTATCTACGCTATCTCATTTTTTAGAAAATCCAAAAACACTTCATAAAGCCCCACTACTTGGGCTATCTCTACACATTCATCTACGCTGTGGATTTTGTCATTTTTCACGCCAAATTCCGCCACTTCTATACCAAACTCTTTGGCAAATCTCGCATCGCTTGTCCCACCACCTGTGCCAAGAGTGGGCGTTATGTGCGTGATTTTTTCCACACTTTTTACTAGAGATTTTATAAGAGTGCTATTAGCATTGCTTAAAAACGGCTTTGAGCTTTGGGATAGACTTAGCTCGCATTTCACACCCTCTACTTTGCGCTCAATCATCTCCACAATACGCCCAAAATACACCTCCAAATCGTCCAACCCAAAAAGCGTAGAATTTCGCAGATTAAATCGTAAAGTAACATCACTTGGCGTTACATTGCAAACTTCAAGCCCACCTCTTATATCCGTTGCTACAAGCGTAGATGGGGAAAAATACTCATTGCCCTCATCTAGCTTCACGCCAGCGATTAGCAGCAATGCCGCGCTTAGTGCTTCGATAGGATTTAGGCATTTTTGCGGATAGGCTGCGTGTCCTTGCTTGCCTATGATTTTGAGTGAGCCATTTATTGAGCCTCTCCGCCCCACTTTTATCATATCGCCAAACTCCTCATCACAAGTGGGCTCTGCGACAATAGCGTGCGTAGGTAGCAAATCTAGCTTTTGAAGCTCGCTTAAGGCATATCTAGTGCCATATATGCCCTCTCCCTCTTCATCGCTAGTTAGAAGTATTGAGAGGATAGGCAAGTCATTTTGAGATTTTGCCTCGCTTATATCCATTGCTTCGCTTGCCTCCCCTACCCCTCTTGCTTTTATTTTGCTTGCTTCTATCTCTTTTGCAAAATCCACCACCGCACTCACAAATGCTGCAATCCCTGCTTTCATATCTTGCGCGCCTCTGCCATAGATTTTGCCCCCTCTCACTACCGCACCAAATGGCTCAACACTCCAATTCTCCCCTGCGGGCACGACATCAATATGCCCCATAAAGCAAAAATGCTTTATGCTATCACTTGAGATTGTGCTTGATTTTGCGCTTAAGTTTATATTTGAATCCACGCTCAAATCCCCTTTTGCGCTAGATTTTTTTCCCAAAACCTTATAAGCAAAAAGATTTTTTACCCCACCCTTATCAAAGTGCAAAAATCTAAACCCGCCCACTTCGTTAAGTTTGGATTCTATGATTTGGTAGATTCCGCATTCTTGTGGGGTTATGCTTGGTTTCTTTATCAGCTCGCACAAAAGCTCTATACAAGATTGTTGAAAATCGTTTTGACAAGATTTTTGGCAATTTTCTTGGTGCTCATTTTTACAACTGCTTTGATTTTTTTGGGACATTTTTTTCCTTAGTGTTTAGATTTTTGCATATTAGATTCTAGCTACTAAATTCCTTTAAGAGCGCAGATGAATATATAGATGAAGCACATCTAAGCTAGCAGGGGTAATCCCACTGATTTTGCTCGCTTCAAAAAGCGTAGCTGGCTTTGCAAGGCTAAGTTTTTCTACCACCTCAAGTGAAAGCCCAGAAATCCCCCTATACTCAAAATCCTGCGGAATCTTTAGCTTTAGCATTTCATTCATATTTGCCACATCACTTAGTTGCTTTTGTATGTAGTTGTGATATTTGGACAAAATTTGGATTTGGCTTAGTGCCCTCTTTGACATAGTGTGAAATTTCGGTGGCAATAAATTTTGTGGATTTTCTTTTTTGTCTGCCTTGCTAGTCAAATCTTTGACAGAATTTGAAGCAAGATTTTGGGAAATATTTTGCGAAATACTTTGTGCAGGGTTTTGCCCCACTTGCTGTGCTACTCGCAAGCTAGAGTCCTTAGCCAACGCTTCTTTTTCCAAAAACTCCTCTAGCGCAAAAAAATCGCTAAACTCATTTTGCAAAAGATTTTGCCCAAATTCACCTCGCCCCACGATATGCACAAGCGCGGTTTTATCATTTAGCACAGGCTGATTTATACTAGCCAAAAACTCCTGCACACGCTTAGCAGGCGTGATAGAGACAGCTTCTAGATATTCCATAGCACTAGCAATATCACGCTTCTCTTGCGCAAAAATCGCATAATCACTAGGCGAAATCGTGCCTAGCGCATTGGCATATTCTAGCAAGCGATATATCGCATTATCCTCACGCAAAAGCAAGCGATACTCCGCACGCGAGGTAAAAAGCCGATAAGGCTCTTTTGTGCCCTTAGTTACCAAATCATCAATCATCACACCGATATAGCTTTCATCACGGCGAAATACTAGCTTATAAAGCGTAGAATCTATCTCGCTAGATTTTGCGCGTTTTTTAGCATAATGATTCTCCAAAATCTCCGCTTTTTTTGGTAAATTCGACTTTAGGCTCAACGCCGCATTTATCCCTGCCATAAGCCCCAACGCTCCCGCTTCCTCATAGCCCGTAGTTCCATTTATCTGCCCAGCTAGATACAAGCAATCCACCTCTTTGCACTCAAGCGTGTGCTTTAGCTGTGTTGGCTCGACATAGTCATATTCTATGGCATATCCATAGCGCGTTATGCGGGCGTTTTCTAGCCCCTTTATGCTATGAATGACTTTCTCTTGCACATCCACAGGTAGCGAAGTAGTAAGCCCATTTATGTAGTATTCTACGCAATCTTTTGTCTGTGGCTCTAGAAATAATTGATGTCGCTCTTTATCAGCAAAGCGATTGATTTTATCCTCGATACTCGGGCAATATCTTGGACCCACACCCTCGATTTGTCCAGTGAAAAGTGGTGCGCGGTGGAAATTTTCTCTAATGATTTTATGCGTGTTTTGATTTGTATAGGTTACAAAGCAAGGCAAATCCTGCGGTGCAAAATCGCTAGCAGATTTTTCCAAAGACATACTTGTGTGATAGCTAAAGTGCGGTGGATTTTCATCGCCTATATGTCGCTCTAAGGAGGCAAAATCTATGCTTCGCCCGTCTATGCGCGGGCAAGTTCCTGTTTTTAGTCGTCCTAGCTTTAGCCCTATGTTTTTTAGGCTTTGGCTTAGCTCATTACTAGCACTCTCGCCAAATCGCCCATTTATGATTTGATTTTCCCCGATATGGACAAGCCCGCGCAAAAATGTGCCTGTGGTGATGATGATTTTATCAGCATAGTAAGATTTACCGATATTGGTGCGAATACCTATGGCTTTGGCAGATTTTCGCTCTAAGTCGTGGGGGTTTTTAGACTTTGCGTTAGATTGTGTGCTAGATTTGCTAGGAAGCCCATCTGATTGTAGCAAAATCTCGCACGCCATTTCTTGCGAGATAGTGAGATTTGGAGTGTTTAGGGCTAGATTTCGCGCATAGATTCTATACGCGTCCATATCGATTTGAGCTCGCGTGCCTCGCACGGCTGGACCTTTTGAAGCATTTAGCGTGCGATATTGGATTCCGCATTTATCACTTATGCGCCCCATAACCCCGCCTAGCGCGTCTATTTCTTTGACTAAATGCCCCTTGCCAAGCCCACCGATAGCGGGATTGCAGCTTGCAAGGGCGATATTTTCGACTAATATCGTTAGCAAATGCACCTTTGCGCCCATTTTTGCAGCTATGCAGGCAGCTTCTAGCCCTGCGTGTCCACCACCCACGACAATAATATCAAAATCTTTTTTGTGATTTTTTTTCATAATATATAAGCCTTAAACAAAACTAAAAAAGCGCAATTATAGCAAAATCAATGCTTTAAATCCCCTCTATTAAGTGCTGCACTAGGATTTTTGTGCCGATAAGCACAAGTATAGCACCGCCCAAAAGCTCGGCTTTGTTTGCAAAGCGCAAGCCAAAGCGATTACCCACTTTTAGCGCAAGGATAGAAAAAGCCGCACTCACCACGCCGATACAAAGCGCATTTGCAAAAATATGCGTTTCTAGCACGGCTAGGCTTACTCCCACTGCTAGTGCGTCTATGCTCGTAGCGATAGCCAAAGGAAGCATAATCTTATAGCCAAAATCCGCCCCCTCCACGCCACAAGAATGCTCCCCAAAAGACTCTTTTATCATCTTTAGCCCAATAAAAGAGAGCAAACCAAACGCAATCCAATGGTCAAACTTAGCAATAAACGCACTAAGAGAAAATCCAAGCGCATATCCAAGCAATGGCATAGCTCCCTGAAATCCACCAAAATACGCCGCCACAATCGCATAATGCTTTGGCTCTATTTTTTTTAGACTAAATCCTTTGCAAAGGCTAACAGCAAAGGCATCTGCACTAAGCGCACACGCCACCAAAAATACACTCCAAAATTCCATATTATTCCTTTTAGTTGTTGTTTTGTTTTTTTTAGGCAATTTTACGATTCTAGCGTTTTTCTACAAAAATTTTTGTCCAAAAAAAAATGCAAAAATAATTTTACTAAAAAACTCACTAAAATAACTTATCAAAATCTAACTTGCTATACACCTTGCCAAAACTACCTGTTTTTTTTTACTCACTTTTTTTGCCCTGATTTTTTCGCCCAACTTTCACTGCCCATTTCCCCACTGCCCTCTCTCCGCTAGATTCTCCCGCGCTAGTTTTTTTTGCCAACAAATTTTTCCTCCACTACATTCTCCGTGCGACATTTTCCCCCGCATTCCCCCGCGCTAGATTTCTTCACGCGTGTTCCCACTGCACGGCTTCTACCCGATTTTTTTAAGGTTGCTCTGATATGTCATTCCCCAAGTTTGCAGACTTAGCAAAATCGCATCAAGCGATTGCCCAAGCTCGGTTAGCGAGTATTCCACTTTGGGCGGGACTTCCGCATACACCTTGCGCTTGATGATTCCCGCCCCTTCTAGCTCGCGCAGATTTTGGGTGAGCACATTTTGGCTTATGCTTTGATTTTTGCTCGCGCTTATGGATTTTTTCAGCTCGCCAAATCGCTTTTTACCCGTGAGTAAATCCCGCACGATGATGAGCTTCCATTTATTGCCGATGAGATTTAGCGTAGTTTCCACAGGACAGGGAGAGAAAAACTCCTCGCTATACATTTTCGCGCCCATTTTTACTCCTTTTTTAAAATTTAAACGACACATTCTAGCAAAATTTCAAAAAATCTTTGCTTAAATTTTAGCCTATTTCACGCAATAGTCCTAAAAATAATATTATATTACAAAAATATCCCTACTTGATTTTATGATATTACTTCATTATAATTCCCTCACGCTAAAAGCGAAAATCTTTTAGCGAATTTATCTCAAAAGGAGACACAATGAATACAAGACGCAAGTTTTTAAAAACAGCAGCGTTAGGCGTAGGATTGGCAGCTCTAAGTAGCACTGCCTTTGGAAAAGGAGCAAAGAAAGGAGCGAAAATGAATATCGCGGTTTTGGCAGCCACAGGCAAAGCAGGGCGACTTATCACGCTAGAGGCACTAAGTCGCGGGCATACCGTGAGTGCCTTTGTGCGCAACGCAAGCAAGGCAAAAGATTTGGAGCAAAAGGGTGTGAAAGTAGTGCAAAAAGACATTTTCGCGCTTGCTTCAAGCGATTTGAGTGGCTTTGATGTCATCATCGATGCCTTTGGCGAGTGGAAAGACTTAAGCCTATATAAAAAGCACGGCGAGCATCTAGGCAAAATCTTGCAGGGCAACAAAGCGCGATTGCTAGTCGTGGGCGGCGCAGGAGGCTTATATATGGACAAAAGCCACACCACAAGGCTAATGGATACGCCTAGCTTCCCAGACTCTTACAAAGGCGTGGCAAACGCACACGGCGAGCTTTTGGAGTTTTTGCGCACCCAAAAGGGGCTAAATTGGGTTTATGTAAGCCCGCCTGCAGAATTTGTGGCAGACGCACCCAAAAGTGGCAAATATAAAATCATCGGCGAGGAGTTTGAGGTAAATGCTAAGGGGCAGTCCAAAGGCTCTTACGCAGACTATGCAAGCGCGATGATAGACATAGCCCAAAATCCCAAGCTAAATCAAGTGCGCGTAGGCGTAATCGGGCTATAATGCTCTTAAAACTTCTATGAACTTCTATGAGCCTCTATGAGATTTTAGGGGCAAGCCTTTAGGGGTAAAATCCTAAAGGCAAAATCCTTTTATTAAGTAAAAATTTAGGGCAAAATTCTTATGCAAAAAATCTAAAAATAGAGCAAAAACTATTGAAATCGTTTTTTTTTTTTTTTTTGTAAAATGTGATTTCAGATTCTAGAATTTAAAGGGGTGAAAATGAGTGAAACAAAATCAACGGAAACAATGATAGAAACTTGCGTTTTAACGCTTGGTGAGTTGATAGAGAGAAATGGCAATAACAAAGATTTGTTTAAAGGCATTGCTAGTAAGGTGCTAAACCCAAGCAAAAAGGAATTAGAAAATCCACAATATAAACTTGTAATCCCATTTTATCAACGCGCTTATGTGTGGAGCGAGGAAATGGTAAAAATTATGCTTGAGGATATAGATGAACAAAGGAAAGAAAACGAGAAAATAAAAGCGGACAACAAGAATAAAGGCGATAATGAGGATAAACAAAATGAAAAACGCTATCTTTTGGGCAGTTTGATTATCCACATTGAAATTGACAAAACCGATGAAAATGTAGTCAAATTCAACATAGTCGATGGACAGCAAAGGCTTACGACTTTGGATTTGGTTTTGGGAGGTGGATTGCTAGATGAGGCAGATGATAGCGTAGTGTTAGCTAGTGAGTGCAACACTAAATATAAGACTAAGGCACGAGAAACAATCGATGCTTGGTTTAACAATCGCAATAAAGATGAAAAAGATGAATTTATAAAGTATCTTAAAGAAAATATAGAATTTGTCTGCGTTTTTACAAATAGCCTTGATGATGCCTTTATATTCTTTGATAGTGCAAATGCGAAAGGTGCGAGGCTCAAAGCCTATGATTTGGTAAAGGCGTTTCATTTGAGGGCTTTGGAATCTCAAAATTGCAAGGATTTGATAAAATTTTATGCAAAAGATTTTGAATCTTTGGCGTCTAAAAATAGCGATGACAAAAATCCACCTATTAAAATATTATTTAATGACATATTAGCTCCAGCTAGGATTTGGCTACGAGATAGAGGTAGTTTGGCTAATGCCACGCATTCTACTATCGCAAACCCACAAGAAAGTCATATTTATAATGAATTTTGCAAGGAATTTTCTGCGACATTGCAAACAAAATCACAGCCTAGCACCAATTCTTTGGGTATTTTGCAAAATTTTATCGGCGGGGCAGATTTCTTTGAGTTTTTAGCACATTTTAATAGACTTTATGAAAAATTACTACTTACGGAATTTTATGAAAATAAAATCGCAAGTATTGATGAAACAGGTTTTGCATATAATCGTTTGATTTACATTATGGCTATGATGATTTACTTTGATAAATTCCCAAATGGCAATACAGACTATATGTTACGGCTTATTGCAAGAGCGGTATTTAGTCTGCGCGTAGAGGCAAGTAGAGTTGGCGAGGCTACTATTAAAAATTATGTTAAAGAGGAAAAACTTTTATCACTCATTTATTTTACAAGCTATGAAAGAGAACTTGAGAGTGAGCTAAAGAAGTTTATTGATAATAGAAAAGACAAGGAGAGTGGCAACGATAAAAGAACCAACGCTACGGAGGAATATCTAAAAATGGTGCAAGAAAAAGACAAAAATAATAATGATGAAAAAACTGAATATGAGCGTTACGACATTATGCCACACCCAGAATCAAAAAAATAAAGGAGCAAACAATGAGTAATCAAAATAAAGCACAAAAACAAATGATAGTAGATATTAAGGATATATTCTTTGAAATTCCACCATATCAAAGGCTTTATGAATGGGGAAAAGACGAGATTGAAACACTACTTGATGATATGAAAAAGGCTTATGATGAGAGCAAAGAGCAATACTTTATCGGCAATATCACTACAAGCAAAAAAAGTGAAAATGAGGGAGAAAAATTTATCCTTATAGACGGACAGCAAAGGCTTACTACGCTATGGTTTATAGGATTTTACCTTGCAAGTAGGGAATACGAATGGGAAAAAGAAATAACGAAAAAGGTTTGGCAAGAATTTATTTTAAAGGGTGATAAACTACGAATCGCTATGCCCATACGCGATAAAGAAAGAGAAGCGTTAGAAAATCTTGCTAAAAAGATTCAAAAAAGCGAGATTAAGCCCAATAAAGAGAAAAAATTAGAGCTTTCAAAGGATTTGCAAGGCATTCATCAAAAGATTATTGATGCTTTTTATTATATAGAATTGTGGTTTAATGGGAATTTTAGTAAAGATGATAATAAAAAAGAAATAGATTCTAAGCGACTAAATTGTTTTGCAAATTTTATTTACACAAAAATTTGCTTTGTCTTTGTAGAGTTAGCGCAAAATACTGATTTAAAT
Source organism: Helicobacter sp. MIT 01-3238 (assembly GCF_003364135.1). Classification (NCBI taxonomy): domain Bacteria; kingdom Pseudomonadati; phylum Campylobacterota; class Epsilonproteobacteria; order Campylobacterales; family Helicobacteraceae; genus Helicobacter; species Helicobacter sp. MIT 01-3238. Next base: position 19,189 of record NZ_NXLN01000030.1, on the reverse strand, counting down.
CGTTTCTTTGTGCGTATGAATAATCGTGGCAAACAGCTTGAACAACACGAGATTTTAAAGGCACGAATACTTAGCGTGATACAGCAAGGTGGTGGTGGTGAGTGGCAAAAATATGCCAAAATTTGGGATTTGTGTAGCGATATGAATAAATACATTTTCCAAAGCGCAAGTGATAGAAACTTTTTAAATTCTGAAAATGAGAGTGGCGAAAAGTGGGGCATTGATACAATTATTAGTGAGTTTAATGAGAGAAATGCAAAAAACGCGCAAAATGATGACACGCCCGATAAAGTCGAATCAATCATTGATTTTCCTACATTTTTGTTGCATTGCTATAAATTATACTCGCAAGATAATAGTGTGTCTATCACACAAGATAAACTTTTGGAAATTTTTAACTTATCAAAAATGGATAGCGAATCGTGTAAATGGTTTATTATAGATATGCTTTATTATCGTGTATTGTTTGATTATTTTGTGATTAAAAACAATGCCGAGCAAGGCAATGGCTTTAGGATTAGGCGATTGTATCCATATAAAGATAAAAATCAAAAAACATATTATCGTTTGCCAGAGGATAGTAAGCTAGTTGCGGATAGGCCATTGCATAATTTAGCAATGATTCAAAACTATCTACGCGTGGCAAGGCAAGGCGATAGGCAAAATTATCATCATTGGCTCACACCGTTTTTGCAAAAACTATTCTATGCAGTTGGAACTTATGATAATTTTGTGAAATATTTTGTCGATAAGGGGATAATCGCAATAAAAAACGATAAAAATGGCAAATGGGAATCACAAGTGCAAAAATCAAACCCTATATGGAATCCTAATCAAATATGCGCACATTTTGCTGGGGATTATGACGAGGGCAAACAAGATAATTTGGTTAAGTTCTTAGAAATACTTGATACAAATTTAGCTATTGCACAATTAAGCGATAAAGAATTGCTAAATGAAACAAATGAAGCGATAAAAGAAGCGCAAAAATATCACGCCGAAACTCCAGCAAATATAGATTTCAATTCTCTGCTAAATAATGGCACAGGGACGCCACATTATTGGTTCTACCGCTTGGAGTATTATTTGTGGAAAAATGGCGTTGAAAATGAGGAAACTTTAAAAATTAAAGACAAAAATTTTAGCGCAATACGCAAGAATTTCTATTTTAGAAATCTAGGCTCTATTGAGCATTTTCAGCCACAAAGTGAGCCAGATGAAAAGTGGTGGCTAAATGATAAAAGCGAAATGGATACTTTTGGGAATCTAGCACTGATAAGTCGTAGTCTAAACTCGTCATTAGGCAAACAAAACTTAGATAAAAAAGAAATTGATATTGCCAAAGAGGGCAATAGTGAGAGTTTAAAATTGGTGCTAATGTGCTGTCTAAAAAATTTAAAAAATAACGACATTAAAGCAAATGAGGAAATCAGCAAGGCACAAGCCCACCAAGAGCAAATGCTTGGCATTCTAATCAAATCGCTTAAAAGTTCGCAATGAATAAAAACAAAGACATAGAGAGAAAGCACAAGATTCACGCGATTTGCGTGAATCTATATTTACGCTAAAAATTTGTAAAATGATATGACACCACACACTTTCTAGCAGACAAAATTACTCACACATTACAAACCCAAAAATCCCACCACCAATCACACAAAGATTTTCTCCCCAAGTTTGTAGCTCATCAAACAAATCGCATAGATATAGATACAAATAAGTGCGTTTCTATGAAAAGCACCAGAGACTTTGCCAACTAGATAAATCCCCACTGCCACACCCACAAGTGAAGCTAGCCCGATACTTAGCCCACCTTGCATAGCTTCCGCGCTTAGCACTCCTGCACGATACAGCGAAGCCGTCCCAGACACAGAGGAAAATATCACAAAAAATAGCGACAAAGGCACGACTTTCTTAGAATCATAGCCTAGATAATACGCCAAAATCGGTGAAATAAGCAATCCCCCACCGATACCTAGCGAGATAGCAAACACCCCTGTAACCATACCAGCACATATCAAAATCACATTCTTTTTCAAAGTTGTGAGATTTGGCGGTGTGGCACTCACTTGAGGTTTGATTTTGAATGCAAAACGATAAAATGCTACAAGATTTAGGGATAAAAAAAGTGCGTTTATCACCACATCACTAAGCACACTTAGCAAAATCCCGCTAAAGCTCGCCCCGATAAGCCCGCCTATACCGATAAATATGCCGTCTTTTAAATCAAAATTGCGCTTTTTGTAGTTGATATAAGAGCCAAATATCGATGAAAAAATCATCTGCATTATTGACATTGCTATCGCGTGCGTGATGGGAAGCCCCAAAAACATCATCGTAGGCACGATGATAATCCCCCCACCAATCCCAAAACTCCCCGCAGCAATGCCTGCTATAAGCCCTACGATGACAAATTTGGCAAAATCTAGCCCACTCATAGAGCCAAAAATCAAAAATAGATTTTGTGTCATTTCGCCATTTATATCCATTGCTACACTCCTTGTGTAAAACGCATTTCACAAAAGCTAAAAATACCTAAATCTAGCCCAAAAATCCAAACACCAAAAGCCACTAAATTTTCGCACCAAAAATCATTACTCTAGCGCAAAATCATATTTATAGATTTCACGCTACGCAGATTTCACGCCACCTTTAGCAAGACGCGTGCAAATACAAAATCTATTAGCACGAAGTTTTGGTGTGAGTTTTTGGCATAAAAACTTGGTGTATTTTTTTACGCGTTATGCTTTATACCACACCTTGGTCTATCATCGCATCTGCCACTTTGCGAAATCCTGCGATATTTGCACCCATTACGAGATTGGTAGGCTCTCCAAACTCTTTTGCAGTGTTTGAAGCATTTTGATAAATATCACTCATAATACGATGCAAACGCCCATCCACTTCTTCAAAAGTCCAAGCATTCATACTTGCATTTTGCGCCATTTCTAGCCCACTCACAGACACACCACCAGCATTTGCAGCTTTGCCCGGTCCATAAGCTATCTTTGCTTTTAGAAACAAATCAATCGCTTCATTTGTGGAGGGCATATTTGCCCCCTCGCTTACGCATTTGCAGCCATTTTCTAGCAAGATTTTGGCATCTTTCGCGCTTAGCTCGTTTTGGGTAGCACTTGGAAATGCAGCAAAACAAGGGATACTCCACACGCCATTGCACCCGCTCTCATAGCGATTTGCAGGGGTGTATTGGGCTGTTTTTTTGGCTTTTTGGTAGGATTCTAGGGATTCTCTTTTGACTTCTTTTATCTCTTTTAGCAGAGCCAAATCAATCCCATCTTTGTCATATATCATTCCTTTAGAATCGCTTGCAGTTACAGGCTTTGCACCGACTTGATATAGCTTTTCTATGGTGTAGGTTGCGACATTCCCAGCACCTGAAACGGTGCAGATTTTGCCCTCTAGATTTTCGCCTCTCTCTTTTAGCATTTCCTCAGCGAAATACACACAGCCATAGCCTGTGGCTTCAGGGCGCACAAGGCTTCCACCCCAATTTAGCCCTTTGCCCGTTAGCACGCCCTCATAGCGATTTGCTAGTTTTTTGTATTGCCCAAAAAGATAGCCGATTTCTCTACCACCCACGCCTATATCGCCCGCAGGGACATCAGTATGCGCACCGATATGGCGAAATAGCTCATTCATAAAACTTTGGCAAAACCTCATCACTTCGCCATCACTTTTGCCGTGCGGGTCAAAGTCGCTTCCGCCTTTGCCTCCACCCATAGCAAGCGTGGTTAGCGAATTTTTTAGCACCTGCTCAAATCCTAGAAATTTCAGCATTCCAAGCGTAACACTTGGGTGAAATCTAAGCCCGCCTTTATATGGTCCAATAGCAGAATTAAACTCCACACGGTAGCCATAATTTATCTGCACTTCGCCCTTATCATCTACCCACGGCACACGAAAGATAAGCGAACGCTCTGGGACGGTAAGTCGCTCCAAAATCTTGTGTTTTTGATATTTTGGCTCTTTGTCAAGCAATGGTTGAAGCGAGCTTAGTGCCTCGCTAACAGCTTGATGAAACTCACTTTGTGCGGGATTTTTATCCTGCAATGCCTTGATGATTCGCGATGAATACGACATAATAACTCCTTTACCAAAATGTAGATTTGACTTGCTTTGAGAGTAAATCCAAGTCAGCCCACATTATACACAATAAATGTTGATACGCAATCACAATGATAAGCACAAAAATTTCACAAAAATTTATGTTTTCTTTGGAAAAATTAGCAGATTTTGGGGGACTTTTGGGTGATTTTGGCAAAAATAAGCACAAAAACTTCGCGCTAAAATTTTGAAAAAACACAAACACAAGGTTTATATAAGATAAGGTTTGCTACAATCGCAGTTTTATTTTATCGCTCCCATTTTTTAATCTTGGGATAAAGGACAGAAGTATGAAACGAACCTACCAGCCTCACAACACCCCCAGAAAGCGCACTCACGGCTTTAGAGAGAGAATGAAAACCAAAAACGGACGCCGTGTCATAAACGCTAGAAGAGCAAAAGGACGCAAAAGACTTGCCGTGTAGCAAATTGCGTGGTTTTCAAGTTTTGACAAGTTTTTAATTGGTTTGGATTTTTTCAAATCTTGGCGCAAACTTGTAAAATCTTGCCAAAGTCTTGCAAAGATTTGTGAAATCTTTTAGTGCATAGAGCGGGTTTAGCACGGAAGCATTGCCAAAGTAGCACAAATCTCGCAAAACTACCAATAGACTAGCCAAGATTATCCTAGAAGTTTAATCACTCATTTTAGAAGCACAAAATGCAAACACTTAAAACAAAAAAAGAGTTTGACACCGTGTATAAAAACGGATTCTTGCGCTATGGAAAGTCATTTGCACTCTATGTGTATAAAGAGCGGACAAATCCACAAAATCCCCACTTGCTCCCTAACAAATCTAGCGAGTCAAAAAATGCACAATCCAAAGTAGAGCACCAAGAATCCAAAATCGGCTTAAGCGTCAGCAAAAAAATAGGCAATGCCGTTACTAGAAACAAAATCAAACGGCGAGTCAAAGCAATACTAAGGGATTACCAAAAAGATTTTAGAGAGATTGAGCGTGGATTTAGGATTATTTTTGTAGCAAAAGCAGGGGTAGATATGCTTAGCTTTAGCGAGCTAAAACGAAGCTTTGAGATGACGCTTGGCTTCGCACTAGAAAAACTAAAGAGCTACAAAAACCACACAAGAAACAACACAAAAATACCACGCAAAATAATCCAAACAAGTATCAAACACACAAACAAGGGAGTTTAAAAGTAGCTATGATAAAAAATATAAATGATACAAAGCTAGATTCTCTGCAAATGCTTACACACTCACATAGCCTAAAAGCACCCTTTAGCGCAAAATCTTTTCCTTATATCGCACTAAAATTTACCTTTAGATTTTATAAAATCATTATTTCCCCCTTGCTTCCTCGTAGCTGTCGCTTCTACCCTACTTGCTCACATTACGCGTATTTGTCTTTTAGGCATTCCACCCCTTTTAGCGCGTTTGTTACTACTTTGTGGAGGATTTTGCGCTGCCAGCCTTTTTGCAGTGGTGGATTTGACTATCCCATCATCTCTACAAATCTAAAAAACATAGCTTCACGCAATGCTATCACAAATGCGAAAAAATACGAAAAATTCCCACGCATTTGCGTGTGGCTTGTCCCGCTAGAATCCCAAATAGATTCCAAAACAAACCCTAAAATAGATTCTAAAGCGGATTCCACATTATTTCAAAAAATGATTGCCAAAAAAAAGACTTCCAAATATATAATAATCCCAAACTAATTAAGGAGAATCCAAAATGAGAAAAGATGATATGAATTCAAGAGTGCTACTTGCAGTGCTTATTTCATTTGTGTTTATCATCGTATATAGCCTACTTTTCCAAGACCCACAAAAGCAAAAAACACAAAGTGCCACCACACAAAGCACGACACAAAGTAGCACACAGGCAAATCAAACAAACATAGCCAATCAGCCAAGCACTAATCCAACTCCAAATCAAACAAACACCACCCAAACCTCTCCACAAGCCACAGCACCTGCTACCAAGCGTGAAATAATCTCTACGATTGTATCAAGTGGTGTAGAAGTAGAGATTGATGACTTGGGTAGAATCGCTCAAGTCTATCTCAAAGACAAAAAATTTATCGCACCCAAGCAAGAGGGGATTTTCACACATTTAGGGCGACTTTTTGGCTTTGCTAGCTCGCCAAATCAACCACTCCAAAAGCTCCCGCTACTCTCGCCAAATGCAGTGTTTCCACTTGAAATGCGCTTTTTAGATGCTTCGCTAAATGCACAAGCCACACAAACACCCTACACTTCTTCGCTTCAAAATATCTCGTTAGATTCTACACAAAATCAGATTCTAACCCTAACCCAAAAACTACCCACACTTACCATTACCAAAACCATAGAATTTATCTATGATGAAGACGGGCTAAAATACAAACTAGACATTGCCCTTAGCGAGCCAAAGGTGTATTTCCTCTCTAGTGGTTCTCGCCCCATAGCCGATGATGATGGCTATGCTTTCCACGGAGTAGTGCTAAAGCAAGGCGGACTAAAAGGCGTAATCGAAAAAATCGAGGACAAAGACGCCAAAGTCGCAGGCGAAAACTTCAGCCAAGTCCCATTTGTCTCTGCCTCTGATAGATACTTCACTACGCTACTTTTTATGCGTGATGAAAATGGCTTGTCCGTGCAAGTTCTTGGCACAAGCGATACCAAAAATCCTATTCCATATATCACTTTAGATTCTAATACCTCCTTAGAGGGCTATGTAGGACCAAAAGATTATAGAGACTTAGCCAAAATCTATCCCGTGCTTACTGATGTCGTAGAGTATGGGCTTATCACATTTTTTGCAAAACCTGTATTTTTGCTACTTGATTGGCTTTATAGTTTGCTAGGGAATTGGGGTTGGGCGATTATCGGCGTTACACTTGTGGTTAGGATTATTTTGTTTCCTCTAAGCTACAAAGGCGTGATGAGTATGCAAAAGCTAAAAGATTTAACCCCCAAAATGAAAGAAATCCAAGAGCAATACAAAGGCGACCCGCAAAAAATGCAAGCCCAGCTTATGCAGCTATACAAAAAGCACGGGGCAAATCCGCTAGGTGGCTGTTTGCCATTACTTTTGCAAATTCCTGTGTTTTTTGCGATTTATCGCGTGCTATACAATGCTGTGGAGCTAAAAAACAGCGAATGGATTTTTTGGATACACGATTTGTCTGTGATGGACCCGTATTTTATCCTGCCGATTTTGATGGGGATAAGTATGTATATACAGCAAGTCCTAACGCCAAATACCCTAGACCCTATGCAAGCTAGAATCTTTAAGCTCCTACCTGTCATCTTTACAATATTTCTAATCACATTTCCCGCAGGGCTTGTGCTGTATTGGACGGTTAATAATATCTTTGCAATCATTATGCAAATCGCTATCAACAAAATCATCGATAAACAACGAGAAAAAGCTATCTTAGAGCATAAAGAGCACAAGCACGCCTCACAAAATCCAAAAGGAGAATCCAAATGACAAAAGTAACTGCAAGCACACTGCAAGAAGCCCTCTCAAAAGCCGCCCTAGAGCTAGACTGCTCCGTAACAGAGCTAGACTATGAAGTAGTCCAATACGAATCAAAAGGCGTGCTAGGCATAGGCAAAAAAGACGCTATCATCATAGCAAACCTAAAAAACTCATCTACCCAGCTAGATAGCACACAAAAACATCAAGAAGCAAACTATCAGCAAAACCAAACCCCACAAAGCAATCAAAATATCCAAGAATCTAGCCAAGCAAATTCTAGCCAAGCAAATTCTAGTCAAAATAATCCCAACCAAAATAATCAAGGCTTTTTTGACGCCTCAGAGTTTGTCGCTTCTGCAAGCCTAGAATCTAGCGAGCCAAGCTATGAGAGTAAAAACTATGAGAGTAGCAAACAAAACCACACAAATCAAAGCTATGCAAACTATGATGAGCCCTACAACGCAGATAACACCAGCACCACGCAAACAAAAAAATTCCAAACCAAAGAGGAAGTCGCTAGCGAAATCCAAAACCTTATCCAAGAAATGCTAAGCTACACGCCCTATAAAATCGATAATGTCAATGTCGGCTTTTATGACAACCAAACACTATCTATCTACATTGACGGCGAGGATTCTGCCTTGCTTATCGGTGAGAGAGGCTATCGCTACAAAGCGATTTCTTACTTGCTGTTTAATTGGATTCAGCCTGCTTATGGATACAATATCCGCCTAGAAATCGCACAATTTTTGCAAAACCAAGAAGATGCTATCGATGCTTATTTGGTGGGAATCATAAACGAAGTCAAGCGAGAGGGTAGAGCCCAGACTAAGCCACTAGATGGGATTCTAGCCTTTATCGCGCTAAAAAAGCTAAGAGGGCATTTCCCCGATAAATATATCTCTTTTAGAGAAAATCCACAAAATGAGCGATATATCATCATCAATGATTTTTATCGCTAAATCTCACAAAAGCCACGCACAAGCCTTAAAAAAGAGATGAAAAATCTAGCCCTTGCCCTGCGACCAAAATCTATCAGCGATTTTGTCGGGCAAAGCCATATCTTTGGCAATGGCAAGCCACTATATGAAGCACTAAAAGCTAGAAATCTCCCTCACTGCTTTTTCTATGGGACACCGGGCAGTGGCAAAACAACTTTAGCAAAAATCATCGCTAGCGAGCTAGGCAGTGATTTTTTGGAGTTTAACGCGACAAATTTCAAGCTAGAAAATCTCCGCACCAAGCTAAAGTCTTATGAAAATGCACTTGTTGTCCCGCTAGTGTTTATCGATGAAGTGCATAGACTATCCAAAACCCAGCAAGAAGCCCTACTGCCGATAATGGAAGAGAAAAGTGCTATTGTGCTAGGGGCTAGCACGGAAAATCCTTTCTACACACTTACAAACGCTATTCGCTCTCGCAGTTTACTATTTGAGTTTAAGCCACTTAAAAATTTTGAACTAGAGCAGATTTTGACAAAGGCATTGGGGATTTTGGGATTTGACATTGCAAAATCTAGTCAAAACCCTAGCCAAAACTCCAATGAGGATTCTAGCCAAGATTTTAGTGAAAAATCCCAAAGTAGCCTACCCCAAAATAATCCACCGCAAAATAACACACAATCTAGCCAAGATTCTAATGCGGATTCTAGCCCTAAAGACAACATAGATAGGACAATCACAAAAGAAGCGTTTGATTACCTTATCTCAAGTAGCGCAGGCGATGCACGCGCTATGCTAAACCTACTTGAAGTCCTAGCCCTAAGCCCACATATCACACTTCAAAGCGCAAAATCACTGCGACCATTTAGCCTAAATGACGGAGCAAGCGAAGATGACACACACTACAATCTAGCCTCCGCACTCATAAAATCCATACGCGGAAGCGATGTAGACGCTAGTATCTACTACCTAGCTCGCCTAATAGCAGGTGGCGAAAACCCAGAATTTATCGCAAGGCGACTTGTCATACTTGCTAGCGAGGATATAGGCAATGCCAATCCAAATGCACTAAATCTAGCCACCTCCACTCTCCTAGCCGTAGGCAAAATCGGCTATCCAGAAGCTCGTATCATTCTCTCTCAATGTGTGATTTTCCTCGCTTCCTGCCCCAAGTCTAACACCGCTTATACTGCGATAGATTTAGCGATAAAAGCCATAAATGATGGCGAAGTCCTACCCATAGCACCAAATATCCTCCCCCACGCCAAATCCTACAAATACCCTCACAACTTCGGCGGATGGGTGGCACAAAAATATCTTACCAAAGATTTGCATTTCGTAGAGTCCACACAAAAAGGCTTTGAAAAAACACTAAATGAATGGCTAGAAAAAATCAAACAAACAAAAGATTAGCCAAATTGATTTTTAAGTTACTTCCAAAATCGTCTTAAAAATTTGGCTAAAATTTGCCTCCAAAATGATTTAAAAATTTATCTCCCAAAATTTTTATCCAAATCCCACTTCAAAGCTAGCCCCAAATCAAAAAACGCTAGAAAATAAAAAACCCAAAAATCTAAAGCACTAAATTCTATCAAATCCTTGATTTTGCCCTATTTTTTGTGCCACTTTATAAAGCGCAAAATTCATCACAAAAAGCTAGCAAATACTCCTTGATTTTCCCTATGTTTTGGCATACTTTTTGCTACAATCGCTAGAAATAGCTTCAAATCTAGCGCAAGCAACTACCCCAACACAAGAGAGAAAAAATGGATTTAACCTCAGTTCTAGGCTTAGTTTTAGCGGTGGCTTCAATCTCGGTGGGAGATATACTTGAGGGTGGAAACCCTCTGCATGTCGTGCATCTAAGCTCGTGTATCATCATTATCCCTACAACGATGTTTGCCGCTATGGCAGGCACTCACGCTTCCGCTGTCAAAGCCGCTTTCAAAGAGTTTAAAATCATCTTTATGCCTCCCAAAGTGGATTTATCCTCAAGGGTAAAAGAAATCACAGAGCTATCCTCCGCAGCAAGACGCGATGGGATACTATCGCTAGAAGGGCGCGCAGCAGGGATAGAAGATGACTTCTTGCGTGAGGGGCTAAATATGGTTATTGACGGACGCGAAGCAAAATCTGTCCACGAAGACTTAGAGATTAAAATTGAGCAAATGGAGCATTATTATCACACCGCAGCGCATTATTGGCTTATGGCTGGTGAGTCTGCGCCGACATTTGGGCTAGTCGGTGCGGTTTTGGGGCTTATGCTTGCCTTGCAACTACTTGATGACCCAACGGCAATGGCTATGGGTATTGCGGGGGCGTTTACGGCGACGGTTACGGGGATTATGACAGCGTATGCGATTTTTGGACCTTGGGGGAACAAAATGAAAGCAAACGCAGGGGACATCATAAAAGAAAAAGAAATGATGATGGCAGGCATACTTGGTATAGCAAATGGCGAAAACCCGCGCAACCTAGAAGCAAAACTATTTGGATTCTTGCCACCGGGCGTGCCTAGAGTATCTCAATTTGAATAATTAGCTAGCAAAATCTAGCGAAGTCTAAAAAGTAAATCTAAAAAGGGCGAAAAATGGCAAAACAAAAGCAACAAGAATGCCCCGCAGGCGAGAAATGGGCTGTTCCTTATGCGGACTTTCTATCCCTATTGCTTGCGCTGTTTATCGCTCTTTGGGCGATTTCAAACACCGATGCGTCCAAAGCCAAAGCGATGAGTGATGCGATGATAAATGTGTTTAATGTGCCTAGGCCTAGCGTTACATTTCAGCCACTTATCCAGCGTCCGCCAGACCCAGGGCAAGTGCGAGAATCCACAGAGGGCAAAATGCCTCATACTTCTGATGGCTCTTCGCCCTCGTTTGCTAGCCAAAGCTCTATCTCACAAATGCAAATGGTAATCCAAGAAGGTGGTGTGCTAGAGCAAATCGAGCAAGGAATCGTGCTTAGGCTACCTGTGTCGCTTCCCTTTGAGCAGGGCAAAGCAGACATAGCTCACAATGAAAATGCCCTATCTGTGCGCAGAATCGCTGAAGTGCTAAACAAACTCCCAGAAGAAGTCAAAATCGATGTGCGCGGCTACACAGATGATAAACCTTTGCCAAAAGGCTCGCCTTTTAGAGATAACTATGACTTAGCCGCAGCACGCGCAAGGGTGGTAACAGAGGGGCTATTTAAAAACGGAGCGACACATAGCAATATATCCTACTCTGCACACGGCTCATCTAGCCCCACCGCACCCAATACCACAGCCCAAAATCAGCAAAACAACAATCGCGTAGAGATTTTTATCTTTACCCAGCCCACAGGGCTTAGAAGCATAAAATCTGTCCTAGATGAAAGTATGAGTGGCACAACCCTAGAAGATGGCACACCGCTTAACTAGGCTTAAGTAGTTTAGATTTTGCTTGTGGAGGGGTTTATAGAAGTTGGAAATTTATGGGAGCTTATTGATTTTGCGGAGGTTTGCGAAAGTTTGCAAACTTGTAGAATCTTATGGAAGTTTATGCCAAGTAAAAATTTAGTGTAAATTTGTTTTGCACTAAATCCACACTTCTTAAAATCCACGCTCTATGATTTTTGGCAATTCCACATTTGCTAATGCAACAAAACGGCACAATAATCAAACTAATCGCTACACCAAAACCAAACCCCCTCCTTATCACGCAAAAACGCTAAATATTCTTTCTCTTTTTTATGCGAAAATAAAATGTATGCTCCTCATCGCCTATTTGGACTTTTAGCTCTAGGATTCCATTTTTGTTTATGCCCTTTTTGGCGATAGCGACAAACCCGCCTTGTGCCCTAGCATTTGGCTTTAGGCTAGATTCTCTCAAATAATTCATCAAAAACACTTTCAAAGCCCCGCGCTTCTCCTGCATATAGGCAATCGAGCTAGGACTTTGGCTAAAAAACGGACTCATCATCGGTGGATAAAACAAAAATCCTTGATAGCCATAATAATAAAGTGGCGAGATATTATAAAAATTGTTTTGTTGCACGCTCGGTGTGGGTGTAGGGATATTATAAAACTGCAAAATATCGATAAAATTAAGCTCACTATTTCGCAGTTTATCATAAGAGTAAATCCTAAGCGGCTTGCCCTCAAATCTCGCACTTATAGCGTCCGTGCCAAAAATCAAAGGTTTGCCACCAAGTAGCTCCGCACTTATATGCACCACCACGACATTATCTTGCAAATCTTTTTGTGCTAGCTCGGCTTGGACTTTGGATAGTGGCTTTGCAGAGCGCAAAATCTGCACGCCCTTTTCAAACACCACTTCACCCTTTGGTGTGATAAAATAGCTTGCACAACCACCAAAAAATATCGCTACAAATATTACAAAAGCTAAATAGATTTTAGGCATAGATTCTCCTTATTAGTAATGGATTGCAAGGAAATATATACCCACAAAGTAAATATAGCTACAACTACATATAGGTTTTAGGCTAGTGATTTTTGCTTGTAAGTGGTTAGTGATGATTTAGCATAAGTGCTGTGAAATGTCGCAGTGGGGGAAAATTTTTGCAAAAATTTTGTAGTAAGTTTTTTATGTCAAAAAATTTGGGCAGGAATTTTAGAGAAGTTTTTAGAATTTTATAGAATTTATCTTTGCCAGATTTTATGAAAAATCATCAAAATGACTTACCAAAATCTTAGCCAAAATCTTAATAGTGTAGAATCAAAGATTTTTATCAACTTCTTTACTTACTTCGTTTATCGACTTGCGCAAAGTCCGCACAAACACCAAAACATAGCCAACCAAATCCCACCCAAACCCGCCAAAATCGCCAAACCCTGCCCTAAAGCACATTAGCCCTAAAGCAAAGTCTAGCGGATTCTAGCGAGATTTTAGGCAGATTTGGCAAGCCAAAAAAGCCATTATGCGTTTGCTTTCTTTGAGCCTTGCTCTACGCTTACCATTTTGCGGCGCAAATATGCGATTTTGCTTTGCAATGGCAAGTTTTTAGGGCAAGTGTCGTGGCAAGCGATTAGGCTCATACAGCCAAACACGCCATCATCATCGCCCACGATTTCATACCAATCCTCATCACTGCGCTTATCGTGAGAATCTATCATAAAGCGCACGATACGATTCATACCTGCACCACCGATGAAGTCATCACGCATTATCTTTGTAGCGCAAGAAGCGATACAGCACCCACACTCTATACATCTATCAAGCTCAAACACCTCATCAGCTTCTTTTGGCTCAATAGGTTTTTCTAGCTTAGAAATATCCACTTCCTCATTTGTATGCACCCAGCTTTCTACGCGCTTTGTCATACCTGCAAACCACTCGCCTGTATTGACACTCAAGTCTTTGATAAGTCTAAACGCAGGCAATGGCATAAGCGTAATCACGCCATCAGGGAAGTCTTTTGTAAGCGTGCGACACGCAAGTCTTGGGCGTCCATTTATCATCATAGAGCAGCTTCCGCAAATCCCCGCACGACACACAAAGTCAAAACTCAAATCAGGGTCTTGATTTTCGCGTATCATATTTAGCACGATAAAAATCGTCATAGAATCAGTCTCTTCGATTTTATACTCGGCAAAATGTGGCTTAGATACCGCGCTTTTTGGGTCAAATTTAAGCGCACGAATAGTTAGGATTCTCCCTTTTTTGCTGTTGTTTTCCATTACTTATCTCCTAGTCGTTGGTTTCTAGCCTTGTATTTTGGCTGCAAGTTAAATTCCATTAACGCTTCTTGTAGCTCGTATCTGTCGCCACCTTTAGCTTGGATTTCAGCAGTGATTTTATCGATTTGCTCTTGTCGCTTTGCAGAGAGCGGATTTTCGATAATCATACCCTTTGCTCCATATCCACGGAATCCGGGCGCAATCTCCATTTTCATAATGTCAAGCTCCTCGTAAGTTACCGTAGGCATTGTTTGGCTTGGGTCTTCCCAGCTTGTGAGTGTGCGCTTTAGCCACTTTTCATCATCGCGTTTTGGATAGTCTTCGCGTGTGTGTGCCCCACGAGATTCTGTCCTATCAAGCGCGCCTTTTGCCACGCAAAGTGCTAGTTTTAGCATTTTTGGTGTGCGATAGGCATCTTCTAGCTCGGGGTTGTTGTGGAGTTTTTTGTTTGAGATGCCGATATTTTTAGCGCGTTTATATAGCTCTTCTAGTCGCTTCACAGCGTCTTCTAGTCCTTTGCCATCGCGGAAAATCCCCACATCTTCTTCCATTATCTCTTTCATAGCGTTTTTGATAGCATAGACATTTTCGCTACCGCTATTGTTTACAAGAGATTCTAGGTAAGCCTGCTCTTTTTGGACAAATTTTTCAAGCACAGAAGTATGGATATTTGCTTGAGAATCCACACAATGCTGCGCGAAATAATCCCCAATAATCATACCTGCTACCACCGCTTCACTCACAGAGTTACCACCAAGTCGGTTAAACCCGTGCATATCCCAGCACGCCGCTTCGCCCGCAGCAAATAGCCCTTTTAGGTAAGTCTCGCCCTTGTAGTTGGTGCGGATTCCACCCATTGAGTAGTGCTGCATAGGCTTGACAGGTGCCCACTTCTCTGCGGGGTCAAGCCCTGCAAACACTTCGCAGATTTCTTGGACATCGCGTAGATTTCGCTCAATATGCTCTCTACCCAAAATCGTAATATCAAGCCACAAGTGGTCTCCATAAGGAGATTTTACGCCCTTGCCCTCACGGATTCGCTGAATCATTCTGCGGGAAACGACATCTCGGCTTGCAAGCTCCTTTTTCTCTGGCTCATAGTCTGGCATAAAGCGATAGCCATCGACATCGCGCAAAAGCCCACCATCTCCACGACAACCCTCTGTAAGTAGGATTCCGCTTGGGAAAAGTGGAGTTGGGTGGAATTGCACCGCTTCCATATTGCCTAGCTTTGCTATGCCTGTTTCAAGCGCGATAGCAAGCCCTATGCCCTCGCATATTACGGCGTTGGTAGTGTTTTTGTAGATTCTGCCATAGCCACCTGTGGCGATAAGTGTGCCTTTTGATACATACGCGATTAGCTCGCCATTTTCCAAATCTCTTACCACAGCCCCATAGCACACGCCGTCTTGGTGGATAAGCGCAATTGCTTCTTTTCTGTCTTGTATATCTGCGCCGTGCTTATAGGCTTCGTTTGCCACAGCATATAGCATAGAGTGTCCTGTGGCATCAGAAGTATAGCAAGTGCGCCATTTTTTGGTCCCACCGAAGTCGCGAGAGTGGATATATCCGTGCCTAAAGTCCTCTTCGGTAATCGTGGTTTTTTGCGCATTGATAACCGCTGTCCTATCGCCTTTTTGGATTCTCGTCCAAGCCACACCCCAAGATGCAAGCTCTCTAATAGCTTTTGGCGCAGTGGTTACAAACATTCTAGCGACATCTTGGTCGCAACCCCAGTCGCTTCCCTTTACCGTGTCGGCAAAGTGCAAGTCCTCATTATCGCCATCACTCATTTTTGAGTTGCCTAGACTTGCTTGCATACCACCTTGTGCAGCAGCAGAGTGGCTACGGCGCACAGGCACGAGTGAAAGCACAATCGTGCTAAGTCCTTTTTGTCTTGCGGCTACGGCTGCACGAAGCCCTGCCAAGCCTCCACCGATGATTAACGCGTCTGAATATACTACTTTCATCTACTCTCCTTTTCCTTGTGTTTGTTCATCTATCACTCTATAATCGTGTATGCTTTTGTGCGGGTCTAAATCTAGCCCGATTTTGACATACGCGGCAAAAGAGCATATACCAAGCACGATAAAAAACACAGACATAGCCCACTTGATAGAGCGCAATGTCTTTAGCCCTAGTCCCTCAAACCAACCCCACTTGATACAAAGGCGATATAGCCCGATAGAGCCGTGTAGCTCGACTGCAAAAAGTAGGAAAATGTAAAGTAGCCAAAAGTTTTGCTGAACGAAGCGGAATGAAGAAGTAAGTGGTCCTATGTTTTCAGGTTGAGTGAGATTGACAAAAAGGTGTGGCATAGCAAGGAAAAACATCGCAAATCCTGTGCAAGCCTGTATCGCCCACAATGTCGTATCGCCGTGCCTCATCAAGTTTTTGTGTGTTTTTAGCTTGATGAATTGGCGGTAGTTGATAGGGAATTTCCTCATCGCCAAAAACGCGTGCGCCACAAACGCAACAATCACAATAGCCGCTATAAATGCCACGATTTCGGGCTTGCCAGCTTCGCCAAAGATGAAGCTACCCTCAAACATTTTGGTAATCGTAAACATTGCCTCTTTGCTGATAAGTATGCTCGATACAAAAAACAAATGAGCAATCATAAACAACCCCAAAAACAGCCCTGTGGCACTTTGCCAAAAATCTAGCACGGCGGGCATTCTGCTTTTTTTGCGCTCTTTGGTAACGCCCGTGTAGCTCTCAATAATACTCTCGTCTCGCATAATCTCTCCTTTCCAAGACTTGAATCTAAGACATAAAATCTCGCCCCAAAAACACGCACAAAACCTTAGAATCTAGGCATAAAATCTACAAATCACTTGCTTGCGAAATCTAGCATATCCCCAAAAACAAATGTAGAGTGGCATTCTCAAAAAAGCGATGAGAAATTATAATATAAATCAATAACAATTTATCAAAAAGTTGGGAATTTTGCGAAAAAATTGTTAAGATTTTGCAAAGTTTGTGTGCATTTATGTAGAATAAATAGAAATAGAATATATCTATGAAATATCGCTGTATCAATAGCTTTATGCGCATTTTGGCAAAAAATATGAAGTTTTTTTCTCAAAACTTTTATCCACAAATATTGTCAAAATTCTACAAAATCTAGCAAAATCTAAAGGCAAAATGCACCCCAAAATATGCACTTGTAAAAAATAAAAACCACAAAAATATCTAATGTGTTTTCATAGTATTTTTGCAATCTTTTTGAGAAGTCGCAGGAAATAGCAAGAAATAAAACGGCAAGAAATAATGTGGCAAAAAGTAATGTGGTAAGAAGTAATGTGAAGTGGTAAAACGACAAAAGAAGTCAAAAATCGTGGAAATAGCAAGCCGATTGCCACGCCTTTATTTGTCATTGCGAGTTTTGCCTTTTGGGCAAGATATGGCAATCCAAAAGCTCGTCATTGCGAGAGAATCCGCAAGGATTCTCGTGGTAGCCACCACGCCGTCATTGCGAGCAAATGCGTTAGCATTTGCGTGGCAATCCAAAATGAAGCCGAAGTTTTTTAGTAATCCACGCCCAATCGTCATTGCGAGCGAACGAAGTGAGCGCGGCAATCCATAAAATCAAAGAAAAAACATTAGCGCACAAAAGGGCGATAACACTTGATAGATTGCCACGATTCTGCACTCTCAAGCGGAATTTCGCAATGATAAAGCGGCATTTGGATTGCCACGAATTTGACAAGTCAAATTCTCGCAATGACGAAAAATTGACACACAATGCAAAATCAGTGTGCAATGACGAATTTTTCCGCGCTTTGCTAATGCAAAAGATACCCACCCCCAAACCCCCTCCGCAGAGGGAGGGGGCTTAAAGAAGCCAAACGCGCTTACTCTAAGGGAGGGGACTTTAAAGTCGCACCCCACGCACACAATGCAAAATCTGTAAACAATGACAACCAATCGTCATTGTGAGCGAGCAAAGCGAGCGTGGCAATCTACAACGCCGTCATTGCGAGAGAATCCGCAAGGATTCTCGTGGCAATCCACCACGCCCCGTCATTGCGAGACTTGACGAAGTCAAGTCGTGGCAATCCATTTTCTGCATCAATCGTATTTGATTTTGGATTACTAAAGAAACTGCGCTACGCTTGTTTTGCCACGCTCGCCTTCCTCGCTCGCAATGATGAACTTGATGAGATTTTTGACTGCCACGATTTGCTTTATAAAAAGTGAAGTTTATTTAGAAAATAAACACGATAAAGATTCTATTTGGTAAAAACGCAATGTTAAGTTAGTGTAAGTTTATAAAAAGTAGTTTTTGGATTTTATAAGATTTTCAAAAGCAAAACCCCTCTTTAGATACCTACGGCACAGGCAAAATCCAAGTGCTCTGCTGTGTTTCCACCCTGAAGCGTTGCCTAGAAGCCACCTTGCATAGGTCTAAAAAGGAGCGGACAGATTTTAGCCAAAATCTACTTAAAAATGCTTTAATCAATCACGCTTCCTAGAAAAACCATTTTTGCACTTATCATAAAACTATTTGAAAAACCACTTAGATAAACCACCTTAGCGCAAACAAAATATTGCCATACTTAAGACTTGCCAAGAAGTCGAAGTATTACAAGCTGATTTGGTTTGCTTCTTTAAAAGCCCCCTCCCTTTGCGGAGGGGGTTTGGGGGTGGGTAAGTCTTTATTCATTACGAGTTGATTGTTCGTCATTGCGAGATTCCGCGCGAAAGTGCGTAATCGTGGCAATCTATTTCTTTTTTTTGTAGATTGCCACGCAAGTCTTTCGACTTGCTCGCAATGACGGCGTGGCGAGTTGCTACGAATGCTAAGCACTTCTCACAAAACAAGCGTAGCGAAGTTTCTTTAGAAAACAAGCAAAGCGCAGTTTCTTTAGTAATCCACGCCTTTACTTGTTATCGCGATATTTTTCTAAAGAAACTGCACTTCATCTTACACTCCCCACAACCATAGCGCAAAATCTCATTCCTAGCACCAACAAGAGAGAATGTGGCGTTAGGCTTAAGGTTTTGCCTGCTTTGAAGCAAAGTCTATTCATT